>JANOJI010000130.1:0-35461 GCA_031408175.1 Ilumatobacteraceae bacterium | reverse complement strand
CCTGCTCAGTTCGCAGACTCAGCGAACGTTCACCGCGGTGGTGACCGATGTCGATGATCGGGGAGCACGCATCCAGCTGTGCGATCTTCCCGTCGTCTCACGCGTTGACGCTCATCACGTGGAACCGGGCGACGATCTGCGAGTGCGAGTGGTGTCGACAGACATTCCCGGCCGCAGCGCGAAACTCGAACGAGTGGCGTGATCAGCCGGGCGTTACCGCGTAGATCGGGCCATCTCGGGTGAGCACGAACAGTTCGCCGCCTGGCCCTTCGCGCACAGCGGTGATGTTCGCAGCGCGGCCGAGGGACAGTTGCTTGACCACCGTGCGGTCCGCGATCTGCAATGCAATCACCTCGCCGCTGCAGTAGTCGGCGAACACGTACCAGCCCACGAGGGCAGGAATTTCCGTTCCTCGGTAGAGAGCGCCGCCGCTGATCGAACAGTCGGCGCCGGCATGCTCGTATTCGTGGATTGGGGGTGTCGCGCCGTCGGGGGATTGGTCGGTGTTGAACCGGTGGTTCCCCTCCCACGCGCTCCAACCGAAGTTCAGGCCGCGCCCACCGCCGTCGGCAGCCCAGGCGACATCGACCTCTTCCCACTGGTTCTGACCGACATCGGCAATCCACAGATCACCGGTGGCTCGATCGAAACTGAATCGCCACGGGTTGCGGAGACCGATCGACCAGATCTCGCCAAGCGCGCCATCGACCCCAACAAAGGGATTGTCGGGCGGCACGGTGTACGCCGCGTCCGCGTTGGCTTGCGGGTCGATGCGCAGCATCTTGCCGTGCCATTCTGAGAGGTCGAGCGCCCGCCGGTCGGGGTCGCCACCGGAGCCACCGTCGCCGGTGCCGATGTACAGCATGTTGTCGGGGCCGAAGGCCAGGTCGCCACCGTTGTGGTTGGAATATGGCTGGGCGAAGCTGAGCACCGAGCGACGTGTGGCCGGGTCGAAGGTGCCGTCGGCCACGATGGCGTACTCGTCGATCTGAGTGTCTCCGTCGTTGTCGGTGTAGTTGACGTACGCAAGCGTTCCGTCAGCGTTGACGGCGAGGCCGAGCAGGCCTCGTTCGCCCCCGGCGCTGGTGAGGTCGCTCATGTCGAGCGCTACTGCGCCGGGTTGGCCATCAACCATGATCACGACTCGCCCGTCCTGCTCGACCACATACACGGTCGCGTCGGTCGAGCGCCACGACATCCCGACCGGCTGGTTGAAGCCGTCGAGCCGGGCCAACGCCACAACCGGATCGCCGAGCGGCACTGCGGGTGCCGCCGTGGCAGTCGTTGTCGTATCACTGGACGCCACAGTGGACGACACGTTGGTTGTCGGCGTCGTCGTATCTGGAGGTACACCCGGCGTCGTCGATTGGGTCGGTGTCGGAATCGATCCGATGGAGCTGACCTCGACGCCCGGCGAATCATCGGAGCACCCTGCGACGAGCATCGCCAGAGCGATGATGACGCAGCATCGAAGCGAGCCGGACGACGTCAAGTCGTGCCGATTCTGGCGAGACCTTCTTGCACCACCGTGACGGCCAACGTGCCATCACTGGTGAAGATCGCGCCGCCTGCCAACCCGCGTCCGGCACTGGTCGAGATCGCCTTCTGGTCGTACAGAAGCCAATCGTCGGCGCGGAACGAGCGATGGAACCACATCGCATGATCGAGGCTGGCCATCTGCATACCCGGGCTGTCCCACGACAGGCCGAATGGTAACACGGTGGTGTCGAGCAGGGTCATGTCGCTCGCGTAGGTGACGACGCAGGCGTGCAGTGTAGGATCGTCGGCAAGGCGACCATCAGCGCGCATCCAGACGCGTTGACCATCGGACGGATTGTCTTGGCGATTGAACGGGTCGCGATCGATATAGCGGATGTCGATGGGCCGTGGCCGGTCGAACCACACCCCCATCCGCTCCTTGTACGGCTCCATCCGAGTCTTGAAGTCGGGCAGCGACTCCGGAGGCGGCACATCGGTCGGCATCGTCAGTTGATGATCCGCGCCCGGTTCGTGAAGGTGGAAACTGGCCTGGAGATTGAAGATCGCCTTGCCGTGCTGAATGGCTACAACGCGTCGAGTCGTGAAGCTGCGGCCGTCGCGAATTCTGTCGACCTCGTACAGGATGGGCACCAGCGGGTCGCCGGGCCTCAGAAAGTAGGCGTGCAGCGAGTGGACCTGCCTGCCCGGGTCGTCGATGGTACGGGTGGCGGCTACCAGTGCCTGCCCGGCGACCTGGCCTCCGAACACACGCTGGCGGCTCTCGTCGGGCGACCTGCCGCGGAAGAGGTTGACCTCGATCGCTTCGAGGTCGAGCAGCTTGACGAGATCGTCGAGGGCGGTCATGGCTTCATCCTTGCCCAGTGGGATCGGGCACTCGGCACTCGCGGGCGTCGAGCGGCGCGAGGCGGTACAGCTCGCCTCCGGGTACCGAGGTTTCGAGCTGCAGATCGACGAGCGCAACGAGATCGGGTCGGCGCTCGTTCGGACCGTCGCCGGCGTTCTGCAGGTTGTCGAACCAGGCGAGATAGGTATGTCCTCCACAGGCCTCCTGCACGGTGTGCTCGGCATCGATCGGATAGTGACTGTTACCCGGTCGCGGTCTGGTGAAACCCATCAATGTCGGTTCCCGCTGTGTGAACCACCACACCCGCTGCGGGCTGTTGGTCAGCACCCTGGCATCGGCCGGCAAGCCATCGATCACGTCGTACAACTGCGGCGCGAACTGCGGTTTGTAGCCAGCCCCGCCGGGCGCGAGATCGGGGAAGCGCACGGCGAAGGCAGCGCCCTGGTACATCCACCATGCCAGCACGACCGTGCCTGCCACAACGACGCCGCGCTGTGTACAGACGCGGTCGAATGTCACGCTGGCCAGGTAGATCACAGGGATCAGCATCGGCGACATCACGCGCAGTTCGATGTCGTTTGCGGTGGCCATGCGGGCGACGATCGGCACGACCAAGGAGGTGGCGGCGAACATCGCCATACCGACATCGAGTGACGTGGCCTTGCGGCTCTGCAGCGCGAAGGCAACGAGCAATGCCAGGATGATCACGATCGCGGCGCCGAAGCGAGCTCTGGCAGATTCGGACCAACCGTCGCCGGCGACGATGTGACCGGTGCCGGACAGGGCCAGCCAGATGGTCCGGGTCAGCGGTTCGCTGGTGCCACCCTCGAATCGCGGGCCCAAGGGCTGACCGGTCTGGACGAGATTGCGGACGATCCACAGCGAGCTGACACATACGGCGCTTGCTGTGAAGGCACCGAGGCGTTTCGTCAGCTCAGCACGTTGATCCGGTGGCCACGCCGAGACCACCACGACCATAGCGCTGGTCGCCATCAGCCCGATGCCTGCGTAGCGCGTGAGAAAGCCGAGGCCGGCGAGCAATCCACCGATCGCCGCGCCGCGAGTCGTGAGCGGCCGGCGCGACAACACAACCAGAGTCGCCAGAGCAATCGCGGCGTACGGCGCTTCACTCCACACGACCGATCCCATCCGCACGAACCCTTGGCTCGTCCCGAAGGCCAGAGCACCCGCCAGTGCCACAATCGGGCGAACGCGGCGACGCAGCAGCAACCCCATCAGTGCGCTACCTGCCGCAATCGCCGCAGCGCCAACGAGTGTCGCCCACGCCAGGCTGCGGCCGCCGGGTGACAACAACAGCGGATAGATCGGGCCGAAGACAGCCGACGGCTCGTTGGTGAAGTCGGTGAACCCCTGCCCTGACCGCATGTGCTCGGCGACTGAGAGGTAGGTGATCGAGTCTGGTGACAACAACGGGTCGTTCCTGGTTGCGACCAACACGAGCGCCGCCGCCAGCAGCGGGGCGACCAACAGTGCCCACGTCGGAACACGCCACTCGGGTGTCACCGCGGCGGTAGGCGGACCGATCGCGGCTTCTGACACACGCCGATTATGGTGCCCGGCATGCCTTCGGCGCCTCTCAGCCCTGCTGTACGCGCTCACGCGCTTGTGGCCAAGGGCTTCATGCCGAGCGAGGAGGGCGATGCGCTGTACGCAGCCGCCGTGGCCGCTGGGCTCAGTGTCGCCGGCCCGATGGTCGAGATCGGCTCCTATTGCGGTCGCTCGACCGTGTGGCTCGGAGCCGCCGCCCGGGTTGCCGGAACGGTGCTGTTCGCGGTCGACCATCACCGTGGCAGCGAGGAGAATCAGGCCGGGTGGCAACACCACGATCCGACCGTCGTCGACCCGCGTACCGGGCGGATGGACACACTGCCAACGTTCCGAGCCACGATCCACGACGCCGGGTTGGACGACGTCGTGATCGCCATCGTCGGCCAGTCGCCGATAGTCGCCCGCTTCTGGGCCACTCCGCTGTCACTGGTGTTCATCGATGGTGGTCATGGCGTGGAACCTGCCCGCCTCGACTACGAGGGTTGGGCGCCGCACCTCGCGATTGGGGGCACCTTGGCCATCCACGATGTCTTCGTCGACCCGGCCGACGGCGGTCGACCGCCGTACGAGCAGATCTACCTGCCGGCGCTGCGCAGCGGATTGTTCACCGAGGTCGGCGTCACCGGCAGCCTGCGCGTACTGCAACGCACCCGCTGACGTCCTCGCCGCGCCTCCGCCGGTGACCCACCCGGTCGGGCGCGATATGCCATCTGACCTGGCACTTTCCGCGCCCAATAGGGTTGCTCGGGCGCGGTTTCACGCCTGGGATGGCACTTGTCGCGCCCGATCAGGGTGGGTGTGGGCGGGCTGTGCGTGGGTTCAGCCGAACTTCACGCCTTGGGCCAGGGGCAGATCGTTGGAGTAGTTGATGGTGTTGGTGGCACGGCGCATGTAGGCCTTCCATGCGTCACTGCCACTCTCACGGCCTCCGCCCGTGGCCTTCTCACCACCAAAGGCACCGCCGATCTCGGCTCCACTCGGCCCGATGTTGACGTTGGCGATGCCGCAGTCGCTTCCGTCTGCGGCACAGAATCGTTCGGCCTCGCGCACATCGGTGGTGAAGATGCTGCTGGCCAGTCCCTGTGGCACGCCGTTCTGCAACGCGATCGCCTGGTCGAATTCGTCGTAGCCGAGCACATACAACAGTGGTGCGAACGTCTCGGTGGCGACGATCTCGGTCTGTGCAGGCATCGTCACGATCGACGGCCGAACGTACGCCGCGTCGGGTGCATCGTCGGCCAGCAAGCGATCGCCGCCGACAGTGACCTTTCCGCCATCGGCACAAGCGGTATCGATCGCTGCTTGCATGCGCTCGAGTGCAGTACGGGTGATTAACGGACCGACCAACGTGCCGACATCCAACGGACTACCGATCGGAAGGGTGGAGTACGCAGCCGACATGCGTTCGACGACTTCGTCGAGTCGCGAGTTGTGGACGATCGCCCGACGCAGAGAGGTACAACGCTGCCCGGCAGTACCGGCAGCGGCGAACGTCATCCCTCGGACAACCAAATCGATGTCGGCAGACGGTGCGACGATCGCCGCGTTGTTGCCGCCGAGCTCGAGGATGCTACGGCCGAAGCGTGCCGCAACCACGCCGGCGACCTGCTGGCCCATGCGAGTCGAACCGGTTGCGCTGACCAAGGCAACTCCTGGGTGGGCGACCAAAGCGGCTCCGACATCGGCACCACCGAGTAGTACTTGGTTGAGGTGAGCCGGAGCGCCGACCGCCGCTGCGGCCTGGTCGAACAAGGCACTGGTGGCGATCGCAGTCAGCGGAGTGAGGTCGCTGGGCTTCCAGATCACCGGGTTGCCGCAAACCACTGCGAGCGCCGCGTTCCAGCTCCATACGGCCACCGGAAAGTTGAACGCCGTGATGACCCCTGTCGGGCCGAGCGGGTGCCATTGCTCCATCAACCTGTGGCCGGGACGTTCACTGGCAATCGTCAGGCCGTGCAACTGCCGGCTGAGACCGACGGCGAAGTCGCAGATGTCGATCATCTCTTGCACCTCGCCAAGTGCTTCACTCTCGATCTTGCCGACCTCGATCTGCACGAGGCGGCCGAGATCGGCCTTGTGCGTGCGCAGCAACGTGGCGAATTGGCGGATCAACTCGCCGCGCAATGGGCCCGGCGTCGTGCGCCACGACTGGAACGCGTTGCCGGCCTGGTCGACGGCCATGTCGACCGAAAATGTGCCGGTGACACCTCCGAGCGTTGTACCAGTGATCGGGCTCCTGGCCACGCGCTCGCCCGCTGCGGAGAGGCCGGCTGCTCCGCAGGTGCGCAGCGCTGCATCGGCGAGATCGGTGAGGTCTGTCGGGTTCGGAAGAGTCACGCAACCATGCTGCCACGCAGCCACATGCTTCCGACACTGGGTACGGTGTCGTGGTGAGTTTCGCCCAACAGGGTCCGCCGGCGTCAGCCAAGCAGGTTGCCTACATTCAGGCGCTCATGCGCAAGGCGGGCTACGACGATTTCCGGTCGGCGCGTACCGAGTATCGGTTGACGCCACGCCAGGCACGCGGCAAGTTCACCAAGTCCGAGGCATCGGCGCTGATCGATCGGTTGACTTCGACCGACGATGACAACCCGACCGTGTCGGTCGAGGAGGAGCCAGAGACGCTGCTGTCGGCCCAGGCATTGCTGATCCGAGGGTTTCCCGCCGAAGTGCTGGCCGACGAGTTGCGCCGCCGCGGTTGGACGGTTGGCGAACCGGATTAGTCGAGGCTGCGAGGTACGAACACACCGCACGCCGGCGAAGCGCCGTCGACAGCATCGGCGGCCAAGATGACTGCCGCGCCCGTGTATGCCGAGACCTCTTCGGCAGGGAAGCGGATCTTGTCGGGGTAGACGATGCCGGTGTAGTACGCACCGTCACGGCGGCGATGACGCCGTGTCCAGCGGATGAGGTCGGTTGCCGTGGCGAGATCGCCAATGGTCGCGTGCGCAATGGCGCACTCGGCGGTCTCCGAGGCCGTGATCCACGGTTCGTCGCTGACGCAGCGGATGCCGCGATGCTCCATGGCGAACTCCGACCAGCCGTCGGTGAGGCGGACCTTGGCTCGCTCGCCGCGGAGACATCCGGACAACACGGGGTAGTACCAGTCCATTGCCCAGCGGTCCTTGGGCTCGAAAACCCGCGGATGCTCGTTGATCAACAAGCACAGGCGGTCTGCGGCGGTGGTCCAATCTGGTCGTGGTTCGTTGCACAGGGCCGCGAGGTTGGCGCCGCAACGGAGCGCGTGAGCGATCGAGGATGATCCGGTGAGCAGCGAGTAGTTCCACGGGCGATCGTCAGCCGTGCATGCCCACACCACCGTGCCGTCTTCACGACGCATCGACAGCACCCAATCGAGGGCGCGCTGCACGGTGGGCCACAGATGATCCACGAACGCCCGATCCCACGTGCACAGCCAGTGGTGCCACACACCGGTCGCGATGTACGCGCACACGTTGGTGTCGAGCTTGGCCTCCTCGACGGTGCCGTCTGGCAGGTAGTAGTTCCACCAACTGCCGTCGTCGCGCTGCATGTCGACGAGCCATTCGTAGCCACGCTCGGCGGCAGCATGGAAGCCGGCAACATCGAGCGCCATGGTGGTCTCAACATGATTCCACGGGTCGCAATGGCCGCCGGGGAACCACGGGATCATCCCCGTATCGAGCTGCAGCGAGGCGATCCACTCCGCTGTCTCGATGATCTCCTCGGCGGAGATCACGCCGTCGATGTCAGGCAGCTGCGGCATCGCTCACAGCTTGCTCGGCAACTTCCTGGGCAACTTTTGTGGCGTAGACGATGTAGCTCTTGCCCAGCACGGGCGACGCAGCCCGCTCGACGAGCTTCAGGCCTCGAGGTTGCTTGACGATCTCCCATTCCAGCATTCGCCGGTACGCCTTCACGAGACGGTGCTCGTCGCGGCGAACGCCGACCGCGCATTTCAGCCACCAGTACGGCGAGTGCAGCGCATGGGCGTGGTGACTGCTCGTGACCGCGAGACCGGCGCTGCGCAGCTTGGCCTTGAGCTCGGTGGCAGTGTAGATCCGCACGTGGCCGCCGACGCTCTTCGGGGCGTGATACTCGTCGCTGAGCATCCAGTTGATCTTCTCGGGTAGCCACGTCGGCACGGTCGCAGCAAACGTGCCACCAGCCTTCAGCACCCGAGCGAATTCGGTGATGGCGGCGGTGTCGGCCTGGATGTGCTCGAGCACCTCACTGGTGATGACTCGGTCAAAGCTGTTGTCGGCAAACGGCAAGCGCGTGGCATCCCCCTGCAAGCCACCGACGAAACGCGCTTCGACGATCTCGTTCGCCTCGGCCATCGCTGCGAAGGTGGCGCGGGTGCCTTCCACCTCGCTCTGTGCATAGTCGAGCGCAACCACGTTCGCGCCTTGTCGAGCAAGCTCGAAGGCGTGACGGCCGTACCCGGCGCCGGCGTCGAGCACGAGGTCGCCAGGTTGCACACCGAGTTGATCAAAGCGAATCGTCAACAATTACAGTCGCCCGTTCCGGCGCAGCTTGTCGACGTTGTGTGGCATGGCCAGCACCTCTCGGTACTGATCGACCGTCAGTTGGGCACAATGCTTCCAACTCCATCGCTCGACCACCCGCCGGCGACCGGCCTCCCCGACGCGGGTCCGCAACTCGCCATCGTCGAGCCCGCGGCGGATGACCGCGACCAGTTCGTCGACGTCGCCGGCCTTGCACTGCAGCACGGTGTCGCCATCGCGACCCGTGACCTCGGGCAGCGCCCCGCCATCGGTGGCGACCAGACAGATACCGGTCGACATTGCCTCGATGGCCGGCAGGCTGAACCCTTCGTACAGACTCGGCACGACCGCCATCTCAGCCTCGGCGTACAGCTCGACGATCCGTTGGTCGGACACATCGCTGACGAACTCGATGTGGGGGCGCAGGCCGAGCTGGTCGATCAGATCGTTGCTTGCGCCTTCGCGCGGCTTGCCGATGATGGTCAGTGTCACGTCGCGCTCGGTGCGCAGTTTGGCCACTGCTTCGAGCAGGTACGAGAGGCCTTTCAGAGCGACATCGGCTGAGGCAGTAGTGATCAGCCTGCCGGACCTTCGAGTGACCCCGGGAAGAGGTGTGAACAACTCGGGATCAACACCCACTGGAACCAGTCGCATGCGGTCGAGGCTGACACCCATGTCTGCGTGGATGTCTTTGATGGAGTTCTCGCTGACGACCACGATGCGCGGCATGCGACTGGCAACGCGGCCCTGCATCTTCACGAAGTTGTACCAGCGACCGATCGAGTAGCGCCGGCGCCAGTTGGCGGTGTGAGCCATCTCCAATGCACGGTCGCGCGTGATGGGATGGTGAAGCGTGACGATGGTCGGAATCAGTTTCTCGATGCCGATGATGCTGTAGCCGAGGCACTGGTTGTCGTGGACGAGATCGAAGTCGCCCTGGCGCGACTTCAACGCCTGCAGTGCACGCATACTGAACGCCAGCGGCTCGCCGAACGTGCCACGCAGATGGCTGAACGCCTCGGCCCAATCGGCCTTGGTCTTCAGTTCCCAGTGGCCCGGAAAGCGGCCGGGAAAGTAGTCGTTCCACAGGTCGAGGCTTGGCAGTCGATGCATCGCGATTCGCTCGTCGAGAATCGGGTACGGCTGGCCCCCGAAGACCTCGACCGTGTGGCCCAGATCGACCAGCGCTTTCGTGAGATGTCGCGTGTACACGCCTTGACCACCAACATGCGGCTTGCCGCGGTAGGTCAAGTAGGCGATCGAGAGAGGCGCGTCTGGCGAGAGTTCCGAGGCGCCAGCCGAGGTGACGGCAGACATAGGACCGCCAGGCTATCGGCGCGTTGTTACCGACTGGTAAGCGTCACAGGGTTGCAACGTGGGAGCCGCTGGTCACGTCCAGCCGATCGTCATACTGCGACGGAGTTCTTCGCCGGGCTCCAGCCGCATCGCACCGCCACGATCGACGGAAAGGTTGAAGGCATCGGGAAGTGCCGTTTGAGGCTCCACGCAGGTGGCGTGAGCAGGCATGTCGTACACGACCCAATAGTCACAGTCGCTGGTGATCGACACCTCGATACCGCCGAGCCACAAACGGGGAGTGGTCAACGGACCGCCGAAGCAGTCATCCCATGGTGGCGGAGGGGGCGGCGCAACTGTCCGCCCATCGGTGATGTAATCGTCATCACGCACGTACATCCGCTCGAACTGGACATCGACCCGCTCGGGCTTCACGAACCACGGGTGCCACCCGATCGATGCGGGCATCGCTCGATCGCCGGCACGAACAGCGAGCGTGCACGTGAGCGAGTTGTCGCGCAGCACGATCTGTTGCTGCGATGCTCCACCCAACACCCAATCGAGACGGCAGGCCAGGGCGACAGACTGCGTGTCGTGACTGACCACTTCCCACGGCTGCTCGAAACCCGTCCCATGAATGGCATGCGTTTCGAAGTTGATCGGCAGCTGATAGTCGACGCCGTCGAACCGAAAGCGACCACGGCGAATGCGTCCGGCCCAGGGCACCATGGGGTAGCTACCCCAACCGGCCGCCGGTAGGGATGGATCGGGCCCGACGATCAGATCTACTCCGTCGACACGCAGCGTCGCAACCCTTCCGCCATCGGCTGCGCTGACGGTGCAACTTGCTGATCCTGCTCGGAGTGTGATCACCGACCCATTCTGTACGGCAGACTCGGGTGATGCGTGGCTTGGTGCAAAGAGTGTCGCAAGCGTCGGTGAGTGTTGCCGGAGAAATCACCAGGGAGGTTGTGGGCGAGATCGGCGCGGGCTTGTGCGTGTTGGTGGGAGTGACCCATGACGACGACGAGGCTTCGGCGCGCAAGCTGGCCGACAAGATCTGGGGCCTGCGCGTGATCGACGACGACAACGGCGTGATGAACCGCTCGGTTGCCGACATCGGTGGCGAGGTGCTGATCGTCAGTCAGTTCACGCTGTATGGCGACACCAGCGGCGGGCGCCGCCCCAGTTGGATCAACGCAGCGCGCCCCGAGCATGCCGAGCCGCTGGTAGAGGCCGTGATCGATCAGTTGCGCGCCGCGGGAGCCACCGTCTCCAGCGGACGATTTCGCACGGAGATGCAGGTGTCGCTGGTGAACGATGGTCCCGTCACCGTATTGCTGGAGGTGTGAGTCGTCGTTGCTCGAGCCATGCCCTGCCGGGCACGATCCATGAACCGAGCAACACCATGACGATCAGCAGCACGAACGGTGTATCACCGAGACGGGAATACCAGGTGCGTCCGGACTTCAACGAGATCGTTCTGGTGATGACGCTCTGTTCGCTGACGGCAGTTCGGTCGAACACATCGCCATCGGGCGACACGAACGCACTGAAGCCGGTGGGTGAAACCTGCACGACCCAGCGCCCGTTCTCTATCGCCCGTAGCCGCGACGAGGCGACCTGCTGCGACTGCAGGATCGTGCCGCTGTAGCTCGACCCG
Source organism: Ilumatobacteraceae bacterium (assembly GCA_031408175.1). Lineage (GTDB taxonomy): Bacteria > Actinomycetota > Acidimicrobiia > Acidimicrobiales > Ilumatobacteraceae > JAENVT01. The sequence continues at coordinate 24,102 of JANOJI010000130.1, read as the reverse complement.
TTGGTCGGGTTGATGATGAACGTGCCGCCATGGTCGACCCCATCGGCGGCGCGGTTCCCGAAGAACACTTCCCACGAAATGACGGTGGCAGCGCGGACCTGTGCACCCGCGACGGGGATGTCGAGATACGCCGGCCCCGTGCCCGCGACGGCGTCGCGCGGCACCAGATCCGTCGGCGCTCCGAGAGCGTGCAGCAAGCCACGCAACGGCATGTACTCGCCGAATGGCACGCGGTGCACCTTCTCGTATCGCGACACGACCTGTCCGTCTGGTGTGATGACGACTTGGGCGTTGACGAAGTGATCGTTCGGCGCATCTTCTGTGACACCGACCGCAAATGGCGCGTTGATGCGGGTTGCCTCGGCGACCACCCCGGCAAGTTCCTGGCTGCTGGCGAGTGAGGCGACATCGATGACGTTCTCCGGCCACACCACGAGGTCGACCTCACCCCGTCGGATGGTTCGAGTTGCCGCGAGATGGCGTTCGAGCACCTCGCGAGCGTTGGAGTTGATGGCCCGAGTGCCTTGAGGTCCACCGCCTTGGACGATCGCAACCCGAAGGGTTGGGGGTAGGGCTGCGCTGGTTCCGGAAGCGGCGACGGTGCCGGCGATGACCACGCATACGATCGCCGCTGCGAGCCCAATGGCTCCATGCCACTCGCCCTGGTTGCGCCGCCCGCGGTTGCGAGCGAGCTGCGGCACGAACGGTGAGGGGCCCGAGAGCGCGAACCCGATCTGGAACACCACCCATGTCAGCAGAATCACGCCGCCGAGGCGCACGACGCCGGCCAGCGGTCCTGCGGCCTGGCCGATTGGCAGTGTTGCCAACGGCACGCCCCCGAACGGGAGCACGAGGCGTAACGCTTCGGCGAGGGTGTGCGCCGCAGGTCTGGCGATCACCCGCCACGGACCGTGAGGCGACACCAACGCAGCAACTGCGTGGAACCCGGCGAAGATCGCTGCGGCCGCGAGGTAGCCGGGGATCGTCAGCGACCACATCCACGCCATGCCTGGATACAGCCAGGCCGCGCCGAACAGCCAACCCCGTGCGGCGCGCGCTCGGTTCGACGCGCGCTCGCCCAGTGACATTTCGAACATCGCAATGCCGACGAACGCCAGCGGCCAGAAACCCCACGGGGGCAGCGAGAGCGCAACACTCAATCCTGCGCCGATGGCCAAGGCAGCCGAGGTCGAGAAACGCGGGAGACGAATCGACATCAGCGAGCGACCATAGCCGTCACGGTGCTGTGTGGCCGGCTATCCGTTCGGCGCGTAGGCCAGGTGCACGACGATGCGTTGCCTGGTCGAACCGACGGGATGGCAGGCGAACAGGGTGGCGGTGTACTCGGTGGTCTGGTCGACGATCCATAACGCGTCGGGGTAGACGACCTCGATGCCGGTGACTTTGTAGACAAACCGGCCGTCACCCGTCGTCAGGATCACGTCGTCGCCCGCCTCGAGCTTGTCGAGATGCCGGAATGGTTTGTCGTGGCTGACTCGATGACCGGCGATCACGACGTTGCCCTGCTGCCCAGGCATCGCCGTGCCGGGCCAATGCCCGGGGCCGCGATCGAGGGTGGTGAGTGTGATGCCCTCGAAGAGCGACTTGACCACGCCGATCTTGGGGATCTCGATGGTGCCCAATTCGACCACCGGCTCGGGTGCTCGGGGATCAGCCGGCGGACTGTCGGGGTTCGGCAACGTTGCGGGCACGGTGGTCGAGGTCGTCGTGGTGGTGGTCGAGGTAGACGTAGTCGTCGACGTCGTTGTCGCCGTGGTAGACGACGTGGCCGGCGGCGCCGTGGTCGGCGGCCTGGTCGTCGTCGGTGGCGCGGCCAAGACGACGTCGGCGCCGGAACTGTCATCGCCGCACGCAGAAAGCGTGAGCAACGCCACGCACACCACCGCTGTTGACCTTCGCCGCATGACACAGTCTGCCATTGGGAATCAGCGCTGCAACGTCACCGCTGCCGCTTGTTGGCCGGAGCGGATGCACGTCGGGATACCGATTCCGTGATAACTGGCGCCAGCCAGGGCCAGACCGAGTGGCAGGGTTCGCTCGGCAGCCGCCAGCGTCGCACCATGATGTGGTCGGTACTGAGGGAAGGCGTTCGGCCAACGACTGACCCGCACGGCGCTCGGCTGGACGTCGAGTTTGAGATGAGCGTGCAACTCGTCGAGCACATCGGCCAGCAATTCGTCGTCGGAGAGGTGCAGCGCCGACAATCCGTCGCGGCCGAGCGAGACCCTCAGGATGACCTGATCGGCGGTGGCCCAGTGCGCCCATTTTTGCGATCCGAAGGACACGGCTGTGACCAACCGCTGCTTCGGCTTCGGCACGAGGTATCCCGACAGCCCGCTCAACCGATCAGGCCACCCCTCGGCCGGTAGCGCCAAGGTCAGCAGCGCGACGCCGGCCGCGGGGATGGCGGTGAGTGTCGAAGCGACGGACGGCTCCAGCGTGGCCAGCAATGTCGCTGCGTCGCGTGCTGGGCACGCCAGAACAACCCGGTCGAACGTTTGGCCATCGACGCGCCACTGTCGTCCGTCGGCCGCGAGCTCACTGATGGCGGTATTGCATCGTACGTCGCCCCCTCGGGCGACCACCGCGGTGCCGACGGCATCAACGAGCGCACCGATTCCGGCGGCTGGCGCATAGAACACTGGGCCAGATGCTGCAGGAGCCGCTCGTCTAGATGCCAGCAGGATGCTGCGCGACCGCACCGCCATCTCAGCCAGCTGCGGAACCGCGACAAGGCTGAAGTCGTCGGTGTCGGCGGCATAGATGCTTCCCACCATTGGGTCGACCAGTCGCTCGTGCACTTCGCTGCCGAACCTCCCTCGAACGTATTTGCCGATCGAGTCGGGTGTCAGGTCGGTACGAGGACGAACGATCTCGATGGCCGCTCGAAGTTTGCCCCGCCGCGTCAGCAACCGCGATCGAGCGAGGCCGACGAGATCGGTTGGGAGTCCCAACAGCAAACCCTCGGGGATGTCGTGCAGACGGTTCCACCATACGGCTGCCTTCCCAACGGCCGGCGACGTCAATGAATCACCGAGCGACACTTTGCGTGCCAGGTCGGTTGCCCACGGCACTCGGGCAAGGAAGGCATCGGCACCCTCGTCGATCGCTGGGTGGCCGGCGAACGGGGTTGTGCGGATGACTCCGCCGATACGGTCGCGTGCTTCAAAGACCGTGACCTGTGCTCCGGCTTCGATCGCCGCGTGTGCGGCGGCCAACCCGGCGATTCCTCCACCGATCACGGCGATCCGGCGGTCGCTCCTCACGTCGCGCCGATGATGCGTTCGGCGAGTGCAGTCATCACCGCGGGGTCGTCATTGACGCACGTTGTGCGAGCAAAGGCCAGGCCGTGTGAGTCGGCGCGCTGACATGCCTCGATGTCGAGGTCGAAGAGCACTTCGAGGTGATCCGCGACGAATCCGACAGCGCTCACGAGCACGCCCCGCGTGTGTCCGTCAGCCGCGAGTTCGTCGATGACCTGCAAGATATCTGGTCCCAGCCAGGGCTCGGCCGTGCGTCCCGCGCTCTGCCACGCCAGACCCCAGTTGTCGATGGCAGCCGCAGTTGCGACGCGTTCGGCGGTGGCTTGAAGCTGTGATGGGTACGGGTCGTCGACGGTGAGGATCCGCTGCGGCAGCGAGTGAGCGGTGAACAGCACGCGGGTCGCGTCGGGCATGGTGGCGAGTCGGGCGCGCAGGTCGGCGGCGATGAACTCGACGAAGGCCGGTTCCGTCGCCCAACTCTTGATCTCGCTCACGGCGATGCCGTGCGGTGCCGCGGCGACGGCCAGCCGATCGAGGTACTGACCGACAGAGAACGCCGAATAGTGGGGCGCCAACACCAATCCGACAATGCGACCGAAGCCGGCGGTGGCCAACTCGTCGACGGATTGCTCGATGAACGGGTCAGCGTGTTTCATGCCCAACGCCACGTGGTAGCAGTCGGGTGCGGCCTGATCGAGCGCGGACTGCAGCCCACGCCGCTGTGCTTCGGTTCGTTGGGTCAGCGGCGAGATCCCGCCGATCGCCTCGTATCGGGCGGTGAGGTCAGCCAGTTGCTGGCTGGTGGGCGGGTTGCCCCGGCGAATGTCGGTGTAGTACGGCAGGATGTCGGCTCGGGCGCGTGGCGTCCCGTATCCCATCAGCAGCACTGCCGTTCGCTTGTCGTTCATTGCGCGGTGCATTCCTTGACGTGATCGACGACGGCCTGCAATACCGCTGGATCTGTAGTGGGCTGCACACCGTGGCCGAGGTTGAAGATGTGACCCGCATGCTGTCGCCCATCGTCAGCACGATTGTCGGTCAGCACCGCGTCGGTGCCGGCGATGGCGGTCTTGATACCCGCCAGGACCAGGGCCGGATCCAGGTTGCCCTGCACCACGAGATCGTCGCCCATGCGACGCCTCGCGTCGGCGATCGAGGTTCGCCAATCGAGGCCGAGCACACTGGGCCCGGCAGCCTGCATCGACTCGAGCAGATGATCGCAGCCGATACCGAAATGAATCGCCGGAATCTCTGGATGGCTGGTCGCGAGCGCAGAGAACACGGCGGCGGAATGCGGCAGCACGAATGTGTCGTAGTCGGCGCGACTGAGCGCGCCCGCCCATGAATCGAAGAGTTGGAAGGCCCGAGCGCCGTGATCGAGCTGGCTGCGGATCGAGGCGGTTGCGTGCTGCACGAGCCGCTGCATCACGGTGTGCCACAGCGCCGAATCGGTGTGCATCAGCCGCTTGGTGTGCTCGTACGTGCGGCTCGGCCGACCTTCGATGAGGTAGCTGGCAACCGTGAACGGAGCGCCGGCGAAGGCGAGCAATGGCACGCTTTCGGGAAGTTCTGCCGACAGGAGCTCGACGGCTTGGGCGACGTACGGCGCGTCAACCTCGGGCTCGAACGGTCGCAGCCGGCGGAGATCTGCGGCGCAGCGCAGCGGCGCCTCACACACCGGGCCTGTGCCAGGAGCGACATCGATTCCGAACCCGACCGCATGGGCGGGCACCACGATGTCGCTGTACAGCACGGCAGCGTCGACGCCGTAGCGACGCACCGGCTGCATGGTCAGTTCGGCAGCGAGGTTTGGCTGCTTGATCGCATCGAGAATGCTGCCGTTGCCGCGCCTCGCCCGGTACTCGGGAAGGCTGCGCCCCGCTTGCCGCATGAACCACACCGGGGTGTGTGTGCCACGATCGCCCTTGGCAGCCAGGAGGAATGGCGCAGTAGACATGCGCGTCGAACGCTACCGCTAGCCTGTGATCTATGGCCGCTGCAGGAGAACACCATCCTGCATTCGAGGAATACTGCGAATGCATATTCGAACTCGATGAGGACGATGTTGCCGTGATCCAGGCTCGAATTGCGGAGCGATTGCAGGTCAGTCGTCCGGCGGTCAGCGAAATGATCCGACGGCTCGAGGCCGAGGGACTGATCACGACCGACGGAGCCATTCTTCTCACTCTCTCCGGCCAAGCGTTGGCGCAACTCGTCGTGCGCAGGCACCGCATCGCCGAACGGTTCCTCACCGACATGCTCGGGCTGTCGTGGGCCGAGGCTCACCACGAGGCCGGCAAGTGGGAACATGTCATGAGCGACGCGGTCGAACAGGCGATGGACCGCGTGCTCGGCAGCCCGACGACATGTCCGCATGGCAACCCGATTCCTGGCTCGTTGTATCTCGAGCCGGTACTCGTTCCGCTCGCCGATGTCGAAGTCGGCAAGTCGTTCATCATCAACCGCATTCCTGAAGAGCTCGAGTTCACACCCGGCCTGCTCGACTTCCTCGAAGAGGCCAGCATCCTTCCCGGCCGCAGTGGCCTGCTGACAGCCGCGTCGCCCGACGGCACCATGACCATCGAGATCGAAGGACATCACGTGGGAGTCGGCTCGTTTGCCAGCGCCCGCATCCTGGTAATTGCGTGAGGTCCGGAAGAACACTGGCGCTTGTCGTCCTGACGATCTCGACAGCGTCGTGTGCGGCCACCACCTACGACACGTCCATCAGCTCCCAAAGCGCAGCGCCAACCACCACCGTGCCCCCCACTGGAACTGCTGTCGAGCTGTTGCCACAATTGGTGACCGAGGCTGCGGGACTCTCGGCGCTGATCGTCGACAAGGGTGACAAGCTTGCGGCGGTCGAACGGATCGAAGCGTTGTGGGCGGCGGCGCGCGACGAGGTCGCGAGCGCAGATCGAGTCATAGCCGCCGAGATCGAGGCCGAGATCGCAAAAGGACGCGATGCGGCGACGTCCAACGTGCCGGGTGCCGCCGACAAGGCGTACCGCAATCTCAAGGCGTTGGTGCAGGCCTACTTGACAGTTGCATAGGCGCCGGCAATGCGTCGGCGTGCACGATGGTCAACCGTCGCGTGCTGCGGGTCAGGGCCACGTAGAGCGCCCGCAGCCCTTGCTGCTCCTCGACGATGATGCTCGACGGCTCGACCACGACGACGCCGTCGAGCTCGAGGCCCTTGACCACGCTGACCGGTACGACCGTGACACCCATCTCCAACCCGGTGCGAGTGGCTCGGCCATGCTCGATACCTGCATCTTCGAGCGCCTGCGACACTCGGTCGACCATTGAATCGGGCGTCACGACTGCAATCGTGCCGTCGGTGATTTCATTGGTGAGGTTTCGGGTGGCTTCTGCAACTGCGACCAACAGTTCGTGCGGTGTCGAGTGCACGAACTCCGGAGCGTCGTCGCTGTGGCGCACACTGGTTGGTGCCCGCAGCGTCGGTGTCGCGGCGAGCATCACCTGGTTGGCCAGGGCCATGATCTGGGCTGGGATCCGGTATCCGACGCTGAGCCCGATCACCCTCGACGGCTTCTGGTCGGGCAGGTATCTCAGCACGTCGGCCCAATCGTTGGGGGCCAACGCTCCGGTTGCCTGGGCGATGTCACCCACCACCGTCATGCTCCCGTTCAACGAGCGTCGCGAGACCATCCGCAGCTGCATGGGTGTGAGGTCTTGGACTTCGTCGACGACGATGTGGCCGTAGGTACGAATCTCATCGTTGTCCGCCTGGCCGAGGCCATGACCATGTTGGCCGTTCTGACCTTGACTCTTCACCGGCTTGGACCCGAGATAGCTGCGGGCTTCGTCGAGGAGGGCGACATCGTTGTCGGTCCAGCGCACCTTGGCGACATCGTCATGTCGTGGTCGGTACAGAGAGAGGCACTCCGACTCGTCGAGGTGTTTGGCTGCAGCGAGCTTCAGCAAGGCCTTGCTTCCGAACAGGTCGTGCAGCAACTGCGCCGGCGTCAGGAGCGGCCACATCCGTTCCATTGCCTCGCGGATCTCGGGCATCGGCCGCACGGCTTCCCTCACATCGCGCGCCGTCACGGTGCCATCACGCCATGTTGCTGCCATCGTTGACCAGATCTCGCTCTCGACCCATCGCCGCGCAGCGTTGTGACGGCGGAAGCGGCGTTGCGCGCTTCGCACGATCCGCTGCGTTTCCTCGGCGCGCAGCCGCAGATACCCGGTACGGAACGGCACGACGACGTCCGCGCGTAGCGGACGCTCGCGATCGGTGACCGCCTGATCGATCACGTCGGCCATGCGGATGTTGCCCTTCACTGTGGCAGCCTGCGGTGAGTCTGGCGTGTCGACTCCGTAGCGCGCCCAGTCGACGTCGGGCACCAGGTCACCGAGCACGACCTGTTCGATGCCGGCTTCGCCCAGCGAGGGAAGCACCTGCTCGATGTACCGCAGGAACACCCGGTTGGGACCGATGACCAGCACCCCCTGATCTTCGAGGGGGAATCGGTACGTGTAGAGCAGATAGGCGGCACGGTGCAGGGCCACGACCGTCTTGCCGGTTCCTGGGCCGCCCTGGACCACCAACACGCCTGCTTGTGGGCTGCGGATGATCTCGTCCTGCTCGGCCTGGATGGTGGCGACGATGTCGCCGAGTTGGCCAGTGCGTCCGCGCTCCAGCGCGGCGAGCAGCGTGCTGTAGCCACGGAGACCGCTGTCGGGACCGAGGCGGTTCTCTCCTTGACCGTCCAGCCCGTCGTCATGACCGACTCCGAGATGGCCCTCGCCGAACAGTTCGTCCTCCAGCCCCAGCAGGGTGCGACCCTGCACGGCGAAGTGCCGGCGCCGGGCGAGGCCCATGGGCTCGCGACCCGTGGCCCGGTAGAACGGTTCGGCGACCGGGGCTCGCCAGTCGACGACGACCGGCTCGCTCTCCTCGTCGGCGATCGCCAGCCGGCCGATGTGGAACGTCTCCAGGCCGTCGGGTGTTTCGGCCATGCGGTCGATACGGCCGAACACGAGGGCGGCGCTGCCGAGATCGAGTTGTGTCAGTCGATTGACGACGGCCTCGTCGAAGACGTCGCGCTCATAGCGCGCCTGAAAGGTTCCGCCGAGGGTGCCCTCGTGGAGATTTCGCATCCGCCAAGCCGCGTCGCGGCTGACCTCGAGACACCGGTAGGCGTGGTCGATGAAGTCCTGTTCGGCGGCAAGATCGGGGTGCTGCTGCGTCATGGGTCGTTCAACTCTATCGGCCGTTTTTCGACCCACCACCGGCGCGCACCCATCGCCCCTGACGAACTTTGTCGCTGGGGACTTGCCCAGCGTGTTGGCACCGACAAAGTTCGACGGGAACGGTGTCACACCCCCGGCGTAACCTGACGGAGTGGCTGATCATCCGGTGCTCCAGGCGTTCTCGCCGGCAGTTCGGGCTTGGTTCGCGGCGTCATTCCCGGTGCCGACCTCGCCGCAGATCGATGGTTGGCCCTCGATTCTCAGTGGCAACCACACGCTCGTCTGCGCGCCGACGGGCAGCGGCAAGACGCTGACCGCTTTTCTGGCCTCGATCGACCGGCTGTGCACGACCGAGGCGGCCGACCCCAAGCGGCGTACCCGAGTGCTGTACATCTCGCCATTGCGGGCCCTGGCGTTCGATATCGAAAAGAACCTGCGTGCTCCGCTGATGGGCATCGGGCTGGCGGCCGAGCGGCTCGGGGTGCCGTTCCACCAGCCGACCGTCGCCATGCGCACAGGCGACACCTCGCCAAAGGATCGGCAGGCGCTCATTCGCCACCCTGTCGATCTGCTCATCACCACGCCCGAGAGCCTGTATCTCATGCTCACGTCGTCGGTCGCCGACACGCTCGTCAACGTCGACACGGTGATCATCGACGAGATCCACGCCATGGCCACCACCAAGCGCGGCGCCCACCTCATGTTGTCGCTCGAACGGCTGGAGGCAATCACCGCGCGGCCTCCGCAGCGCATCGGCCTGTCGGCCACGCAGCGTCCGCTCGAAGAGGTCGCCCATTTCCTGGGCGGGCACGGTGCTGATGGCGCCAGGCGCCGGGTCAACATCGTCGATGCCGGCATCCGCAAGCAGATAGAGGTCGACGTCGTCGTGCCCGTCGAAGAGATGGGCAACATCTGGGAGAGCGTGTATCCGGCGGTGCTCGCCCAAGTCCTGGCCCACCGCAGCACGATCATTTTCTGCAACGCCAGGCGCCAGGCCGAGCGCTTGGCTGCCAACCTCAACGAACTCGCCGGCGACGAACTGGTCAAAGCCCATCACGGTTCGCTCGCCCGCGAGCAACGCGTCGTCATCGAAGATGAGTTGAAGCGGGGATTGCTGCGCGGCATCGTCGCCACCAGCTCGCTGGAGCTGGGCATCGACATGGGTGCTGTCGATCTGGTCATCCAGGTCGAGTCTCCCGGCGCGGTATCGCGAGGCATGCAACGCGTCGGTCGCGCTGGACATTCGGTTGGCGAACCCAGTCGCGGCACGCTCTACCCGAAGCACCGCGGCGATCTGCTCGAGGCTGCCGTGGTCGCCCAGCGAATGGTCACCGGCCAGATCGAGACCACTCGCTTCTTGCGCAACCCGCTCGATGTTCTGGCCCAGCAGATCGTTGCGCACGTCGCCACTCACCCCGAATGCACAGTCGAGTCCGTCGCCGCGCTGGCCCGGCGTTGCGCAAACTTCGCCGAGTTGAGCGATGACTTGCTGCACAACGTGCTTGATCTGCTGTCGGGTCGCTACCCCAGCGACGAGTTCAACGAGCTGCGCCCACGTCTCGTGTGGGACCGCACGGCTGGCACGCTGCGCGCCCGCGACGGATCAAAGCGGCTGGCGGTCACAAGCGGTGGCACCATCCCCGATCGCGGCTTGTTCGGCGTCTTTCTGCCCGACGGAACGCGTGTTGGTGAACTCGACGAGGAGATGGTGTACGAGAGCCGCCCCGGCGAGACCTTTCTGCTCGGTGCCAGCACATGGCGCATCGAAGACATCACGTTCGAGCGTGTCACCGTCACGCCGGCGCCGGGCGAGCAGGGCAAGATGCCGTTCTGGCACGGCGACCGTCCTGGCCGGCCACTCGAGCTGGGCCGTGCCCTGGGGGCTTTTCAGCGCGAGATGCGAGCCTTGGATAGCGACGCGGCACTCACGCGACTGATGGACGACTACCGCCTCGACCGGTTCGCTGCCGGCAATGTAGTGAGCTACCTCGACGAGCAGGCCCAGTCCACCGGCGTCGTGCCCGACGACCGCACCGTGGTGGTCGAACGGTTCCGCGACGAGATCGGCGACTGGCGGGTGTGCATCCTCACGCCGTTCGGCACGCCGGTGCACGCGCCGTGGGCGATGGCCATCGAGCGGCGCATGATCGAGCTCTACGACATGCCGATCGAGACGATGTGGAGCGACGATGGCATCGTGCTGCGCCTTCCCGAGACGTCGTCAGCGGGAGCAGGGGACAGCGTGCCACTGGCCGACCTGATCATCGATCCCGACGACATCGACGAATTGGTCGTCGGCGCGCTGCCGCAGACATCGCTGTTCTCGGCGCGGTTTCGCGAGTGCGCTGCACGTGCGTTGCTGTTGCCGCGTCGACGGCCCGACCGCCGTACTCCGCTCTGGCAACAGCGCCAGCGCGCCGCCGATCTGCTCGCCGTCGCGGCGAAGTATCCGACCTTCCCGATTCTGCTGGAGACGTCCCGCGAGTGCCTGCAAGATGTGTTCGACCTCCCGGGGTTGCGCGATGTGCTCGGTCAGCTGCGCAGCCGTGCGGTGCGCGTGGTCAGCGTCGATACGGCCAAGGCCTCCCCGTTCGCGCAGAGTCTGCTGTTCAACTGGATCGCCGCATACATGTACGAAGGCGACGCACCGCTGGCCGAGCGCCGTGCCGCGGCCTTGTCGCTCGACCGCGACCTGTTGCGCGATCTGCTCGGCGCCGAAGAGCTACGCGAACTGCTCGACCCCGGAGTGCTGGCCGATGTCGAGCTCGAACTGCAGTGCATGGCCGACGGTCGCCGGGCGCGCAGTGCCGACGAGCTGCACGATGTGGTGCGCAAGGTCGGCGACCTCACTGTCGCCGAGGTCGATCTTCGCTGCGAGGGTCCGGCTGCTGAGTGGATCGACGATCTCACTCGAACGCGACGAGCGATCGAGATTCAACTCGGCGGCGAATCTCGTCTCATCGCCGCCGAGGACGCTGCCAGGTATCGCGACGCTTTCGGCTGCAACGTCCCGCTTGGTCTGCCGCTTGCCTTCACCGATCCGGTGGCCCATCCGCTCGAGTCGTTGGTCGCCCGCTATGCCCGTACTCACGGCCCTTTCACCGCGACCGATGTAGCCCATCGTTTTGCGTCGCCCGTCGAACGCATCGTCGGCGCCCTCGCTGCGCTCGAGGCAGCGGATCGCGTGGTTCATGGCGAGTTCCGGCCAGGCGGGGTCGGGCGCGAGCATTGCGATGCCGATGTGTTGCGGCAACTGCGGCGGCGTTCGCTGGCCGCGCTGCGCCGCGAGGTCGAGCCGGTCGAGCCCGACGCCTACGCCCGCTTCATCCAGATCTGGCATGGCATACCAGGCGAGCGGCGCGGCCTCGATTCGTTGGTCGAGGCGTTGGCCCAGTTGCAGGGCGCGGCACTGGTGGCGTCAACTGTCGAGAGCGAATTGCTCCCTGCACGATTGCGCAGTTATCGGCCAGCTGATCTCGACGAGCTGTGCACCACGGGCGATATCGTCTGGGTCGGCAGCGGCGCGCTCGGCCCCAACGACGGACGCATACGCCTGTACTTCGCCGATCAGTTCGCCGCGATCGATGCGTCACTCGAGGTCGCCGAGCCGCCCGACGGTCAACTGCACGACGCGATCCGCTCGCACCTGGCTTCGCATGGTGCCAGTTTTTGGAACCAGCTCAGGGCTGCGTCCAACGATGCAACCGATGCCGAACTGATGGCTGCGCTGTGGGATCTGGTGTGGGCGGGAGAGGTCAGCAACGACTCCTTTGCTCCACTGCGGGCGGTGCTCTCGGGCGGCAAGTCGTCACGTTCGTCGGCCGCGCATCGCGGTCGACCACGGCCGGGCCGGCTGACGCGTATCGGCCCACCTGCCGGCGCCGGTCGCTGGTCGCTGGTCGCGCCGCAGCGGATCCCGGCGCCGTCGCCGACCCAGGCCGCGCATGCGTCGGCGATGCAGCTGCTCGAGCGTTACGGCGTCGTCACCCGCGAGGCGGTGCTCGCCGAGGGCGTCAGGGGTGGATACGCGGCCGCGTACGCAGTGCTGAAGGTGCTCGAAGAGCGCGGCCAGGTGCGCCGCGGGTACTTCGTTGCCGGACTCGGTGCAGCTCAGTTTGCACTGCCCGGTGCTGTCGACCGATTGCGATCGGCACGCGACGTGCCGGACGCGTCGCTGCATCCCGAATTGATGCCCGGCCCGCTCGTGCTGTCGGCCACCGACCCTGCCCAGCCATACGGTGCAGCGCTTGATTGGCCCGAATCTGCGGGCCGGCCCAGTCGTACTGCGGGGTCCATGGTGGTGTTGCGCGGCGGCCTGCCGCTGGTGTGGTTCGATCGTCGTTCGTCGCATCTCGTCACGTTCCCTGCGTCGGTCGACAGCAGTTGGGCCGAAGCGCTGGCGACGTTGGTCAAAGATGGCAGGCAGCGCTCGATCGAGGTTCGCAAGGTCAACGGTGCACCCGTTGATCGCCAGGGCATCGAATCGGTGGCGTTACTCGCCGCCGGCTTTATCGAGGGCTATCGGGGCTTCGTGCTGCGCGCGGTCTGACTTGCGCGGTGAAGCGCGCGAGCTGCAGACGGCAGAACGGTTCGTGGCAGGCTGCGTGTCATGATCCGTCCCCTGGTTGGTATCGGTGTGTGGAGTGGTGTGCTGCGCAGCGCTGATGCCCACGAGACTGCGGCAGCCGCTGCCGAACTGGAATCACTCGGCTACAGCGCACTGTGGATTCCGGACGTCGGCGGCGACGTGTTCGGGGCCGTCGGCAACCTGCTCGCGGCGACGACCACCACAACGATTGCGACGGGCATTCTCAACCTGTGGATGCATACCGCCGACGAAACTGCGGCGCAGCATGCTGCACTCACATCGGTGCACGGACCTAGGTTTCTGGTTGGCATCGGGATCAGCCATGCCCCACTGATCGATAGCAAGCTCGAAGCCGGGACCTACCAGCAGCCGATGGCTCAGACCCGCGCCTACCTCGACGCCCTCGACGCGGCGGAAGTGCCACTTGCAGTCGACGACCGCGCACTCGCCGCGCTGGGTCCGAAGATGTTGCAGCTTGCCGCCAGTCGCACCGCTGGAGCTCACCCGTATCTCGTGACGCCGGATCACACTCTCATCGCTCGCCAGACCGTCGGCGCCGACGCGTTCGTGGCACCCGAGCAGGGCGTCGTCCTCGAGACCGATCCCGACCGGGCCCGCGCCATTGCTCGCAGCAATCTCGCCCGCTACTTCGCGCTTCCCAACTACACGAACAACTGGAGACGTCTCGGCTTCACCGATGCGGATCTCGCCGATGGCGGTAGCAATCGATTGATCGATGCGCTCGTGGTGTGGGGCAACGAGGCCGCGATTGCGGTGCGGGTACAGGAACATCGCGACGCCGGCGCCAACCACGTGTGCATCCAGGTGCTCACTGATGGTCCGCGAACGCTGCCGCTCGAACAGTGGCGGATCCTCGCTCCCGCACTCAGCTAACACCATGTCGATCAAGGTTTGCGTTGCGGGCCCGCCTACCGGAATCGTGCCCGAGGAGCGCCATCGGGCGCGAAAAGGGCAATCCCGTTGCCACAATCGCGCCCGCGCAACTTGGGGCATGGCAGGGCTCGATAGCGGCGGTGAGGCGGTCAGTCGTGCACGGCGCGCAGGCCGGCCCAGGCCAGGTCGGCGACCTGCTGGCCCAACACCAGCGGGTCGAACGAACGGCCCTGCTCGACCAGGCGTCGACTCACACCTTCGGCCAGGCCGACCAGGCCGTGCGCCAACGTGCGTCGGTGATCAGCGCCGATGTTGGCAGCGATCAACGGCGCAATTGCGTCCGCGGCCCCAGCGGTGATGCGCCGGATGGCTTGTGTGGACTCCTCGTCGCGGCTGGCTCGCGATCCAAACAGCAAAAGAAAGGCGTCATGGTCGTCGGCGACCCATTGGAAGTAGGCGAGGAAGCCCTGCTCGGTCTGCTGGCGCCCGCTGGCGACCCCGGCGGTCGCCTTGGTGATGGCGGTCAGCAGGCGATTGCCGACCTCGTCGAGCAGCGCCATGTAGAGGTCTTGCTTGCTGTCGAAGTGCTGGTAGAGCACCGGCTTGGTGACCCCGGCCGCTTCAGCGACGTCGTTCATCGAGGCGCCATGGAAGCCGTTGCGGGCAAATACTTCGACGGCGACGTCGAGGATCTGTTCGCGGCGGGCCGGAGCTGGGAGGCGGATACTCATACGTGTTACCTCAGAGTAACAACAGCAGACCCTGTGACGGAAATGAGTTGTCTACAGACCGCGCTCGCGGTCGTCGCGTTCGGCGGCTTTCACCGCGTAGCCCAGCACGATTGCAGGGGCCAGCAACACTGAGCCGACGATCATCGAGCCGATGACGATTGCCGATACGGCCGAGTTGAAGCTGACCATGAAACCGATCACGAACGTGGCGATGGCGATGCCGAAACAGAGGTACCCGAGGCGATTCGCCAATCGTGTCCAGCGGGCAACCTGGCGACGTCGAGCGCGGATGGGATCGGTCATCACAGACTGATCATCACAGATTCGCCGTCACAGATTGGGCGGCAGGAGTCGGTTGATGTTCTCGTAGAAGAAGTACAACGCGAGGACGAACGGGACGAAGCCGGAGAGCACGCCGACCCAATAGCGACGAGCCTTGCGGCTGGCCCAGTAGATCCCGTAGGCAATCGCCGCGAGGACCAGTCCCCACATGATCGACGGTGTGATTGCAGTCGAGTCGCTGAACCAGCCATCGCTGAAGGCGTCGGGCGTCGCGGTCGCCGGGCGACCCGGTTGCGGTGCAGCACTGCCACCTGGGGCCGTGTCGCCAGTGCCGGAGCTGGACGCCGTGGTGCTGTCCGGGCTTGTTGCCGTTGGGGCGACGGTGTCGACGATGGTCACAAGATCCTCGTCAGGGAGCGTGACTCCGGCGTCGCCGGGCTCGGTGGTAGCCACCACCGGTGCCGCTTCCGTCAAGGTGTCGGACTGGTCGGGCGACAATTCGGAACGCACGACGATTCGGTTCTTTGCCGAGTAACGAGGCGTGCACGACACCAGCGTGAGGGTTGCCTTGGTGACGTCGGTCGTGGGGATCACTGCGGCGTAGTCCTCCGGCGCGACGATCTCGGTGCCGGTCACGTTGTACACGTAGCGACCGTTCAACGTCGTGACGATGATCTCGTCGCCGGGCTGCAACTTGTCGATGTCGAAGAAGGGGGCGAGGTGGGTCGTGCGGTGACCGGCGATTGCCGCATTGCCCAATTGACCCGGCAGCGGCGTCTCCGGGAAATGCCCGGGTCCCTTCGTCAGAGCCTCAGCGGTCGCCCCTTCGACGACGATGCGGTTGAGGCCCATTCGCGGGATCTCGAGCCGGGCGACACCCTTCTCGGCAGCGGGAATCGGCTTGGCGGCAGGGAGAACCGGTGCGGTCGTCGTGGTCGGTACCCCAGGGTCGACCGGCAGCGTGGTATCGGCTTCCGGCGGCTCGCTGGTCGGGACTGCAGTCGTGGTCGTCGAGGCCGATCCCGCCGGGACGCCGGCGACTTGTTGGTCGAACTCCCTCGAGAGTGATCGCTGGGCCTGCGCCGTCTGGATTCCGGTACCCCACAGCTGATACGCCACGAACGCGAACATCAGCAGACCGAGCGTGATCAGGGCGCGACCGACCAGGCCGACCACCCAGCGCCAGTCGTGGGGCGGCTTTGGGCGATCCCAGCGGCTGACTTTCTCGTGACGTGCTGGTGGCTTTTCTGACATGAGGCAATCGATTCGACGAATGGGCGCTGGATTGACCAGAGCTTGACGCTCATCGAACCAACGCTTGACGCTATCGGCACGATCGAGTCGCAGCTTGACTGCCGGTAGCGTTGCCACGTCCTATGGAGACGGATCCGGTCGTTCAACTCGTCGACGTCGTGGCCGTCCTCGATCGCTTCCCGGCGTTGGCCGGTGCAACGCTGACCGTGCAGCGTGGTGAGATCGTGCTCCTGCACGGCCCGAACGGAGCGGGCAAGACCACGCTGCTGCGACTCTGTGCCGGGCTGCTGCCGCCGACGAGGGGTACGGCGATGGTGCTCGGCCTCGACCTCGCCGAGCAGCGCCAGGAGGTTCGCTCGCGGGTTGGATTGTTGGGGCACTCCAATGGCCTGTACGTCGACCTCACGGTCAGCGAGAATGTCACGTTCTGGGGAGCAACGGTTGGGGCGTCGCACGCGGAGATCAGGGGCGCAGTCGAACGCATGGGGCTTGGCGACCGACTTGTCGACGTTCCGGTACGCAAGCTGTCGGCAGGACAGCGCCGTCGCGCCGCGCTGGCATGTCTGATTGCCCGCCGCGCCGAGCTGTGGCTGCTCGACGAGCCGCATGCGGGGCTCGACGCCACCGGTCGCGATGAGCTCGACATCGTGTTGCGAGCCGCAACAGCCGCCGGAGCGACGATGATCGTGGCCAGTCACGAGTCGGATCGGGCGGGTGCCTTGGCGACGCGAGTCGTCGATGTGGTCGGTGGCCAGATTCGCGACCACACCGGTGGCGCGCCGTGAACAGCCTCGGCGTGACCCGATTGGTTGCGGCCAAGGACCTGCGCATCGAGCTGCGCAGCCGCATCCTGATCAATCAAGTCCTGCCATTCGCCGCGATCGTGATGGTGTTGTTCGCCTTTGCCCTCGACAAGGACGACCTGCTGGCCCGTGTCGCGCCAGGTCTGGTGTGGCTGGCGACGCTGTTCAGCATGCTGGTGGTCGTGCAGCGCTCGTTTGCCATCGAGGCCGGGGATGGGGCGCTCGATGCGTTGCGCACTGCCGGCGTGCCGGCGCAAGGCATCTACTTCGGCAAGGCCCTGGCGCTCACGTTGCAACTGGTGTTGCTCGAAGCGATGCTGTTCGTGGCCGCTTTCGTGCTCTACAACAGTCGCCTCGACCTCGATGGCGTAGTGTTGCTCATCACAAGCGCGCTAGCCGCTTCCTGCGGACTGGGCTTGGTCGGTACGCTCTATGGCGGTCTCACCACCGGAACCAAAGGTCGCGAATCACTGCTGCCCCTGCTGTTGCTCCCGGTGGTGGCGCCAGTTCTGATCGGCGCAACCCGAGCGACCGAAGCGGCACTCGACGTAGGAGGAATCTCGATGCGGGAAGGCTGGGCATGGGTGGCATTGCTGGTCACGTATGCATTGCTTTTCGGCATCGGTGGCTCCATCGCCTTCGGCCCACTGGTGGATGACGGCGTATGAGCGAGATCGTGCGCCGCCCCACCGGCACTCGCATGTCGCGAGCTTTGGGCATCGCCACCCTCATCGGCCTGGCCTGGTTCGTGGCCTTCGGGCTGTTCTTGTCGCCCGACGATGCCGTGCAGCGTAAAGGTGTGCGCATTCTCTACATCCACGTGCCCAGCGCTTGGCTGGCATATCTGGCGTTCATCGTCACGGCCGTCAGCAGCGCCGCGTATCTGTCGAAGCGCACGAGTTCACTCACATGGGATCGTCTGGCCGGGGCCAGTGCCGAGGTCGGGGTGTTGTTCATGGGCATCACCTTGCTGACGGGAAGCCTGTGGGGTCGAGTCTCGTGGGGCGTGTATTGGGTGTGGGACTCGCGGGTCACCACGACCGCATTCCTCTTCGTCACCTACCTCGGATATCTCGCCGTGCGTGGTCTTGGTGGCAGCCATGACCAACGTGCCCGGCGCAGTGCGGTCGTTGCGTTGCTCTCGGTCCTGGAGATTCCGCTGGTGCACTTCAGCGTCGAATGGTGGCGGCCGCTCCATCAGCAGGAGAGCATCTCCAAGGGCAAGCTCGAGAACTTGATGCTGTTCAGCCTGTTCATCGGCGTGATCGTGTTCACGCTGCTGTACGTCTGGCTGGTGCTGCATCGTCAGCGGGTGATGGTGATGCAAGATGCCCTCGATGACCACGGCCTCGAGTTCGCCATTGCCGAGCGCCGAGAAGAGGCCAACATCTGATGGAGACCGGATTCGTGATCGTCAGCTACGTCGCCACCTTTGGGGGCATCGGTGTGCTGTCACTGGCGATGTTCCGTCGGGCACGGGCGCTTGCCCAACGTCTGCCTCCGGAGGATCGCCCGTGGACCTGAGTCCTCGCCACATCACCACCAGTGCAACGGTGCCTCCACCCCGGCGCCGAAACCGACGAGCCATCGTGCTGCTCGTCGTGGTGTTGTTGGCCGGTGGCGTCGTCGTGGCCAAGTTCCTCACTTCGGCCATCGACTTCTACTGCAACGTCGACGAGGTCGGCCAGAAGAGCGGTTGCGAGACAGGTCGCCGGTTGCGGATCCAAGGCACGGTGGAGGAGGGCTCTGTCGAGCTGGTTGGAGCGGTCACCAACTTCACGATCGCCTTCGAGGGCGCGCAGATGGACGTCCACTACCAGGGCGACCCTGGCGGCTTGTTCCAGGAGTGCATCCCGGTGGTCGTCCACGGCGTCGTCGACGAGGACGGAACGTTCCAGGGTGACAAGCTCGAGGTCAAGCACAGCAACGAATACGCGGCGGAGAACCCGGATCGCCTCGACGACGCCAAATCAGCGGCATGTTCGCAGCTGCAAGCCTGAACGGGCTCGTCGGCCACGCCGCCCTGATCGTCGGTCTGGCGGCCAGTGTCTTCGGCGCGCTGGGGTTGGCAGTGGCGACGCTCACCGGCGACAAGCGACTGCTTCGTTCGATGGCCAGCTATGCCTGGCTGGCGCTGGGCGGCGCGGTCATCGCCGTAGTGGTGATGGAACGGGCCCTCATCACCCGCGACTTCTCGCTCGCCTACATCCAACAGGTCGGCTCGCGCGACACGCCCGTGCTGTACAACGTCACCGCGTTGTGGAGCGCGTTGGAAGGCAGCATCCTGCTCTGGCTCCTGATCCTGGCGATCTATACCGCAGTGATCATGCGCCGCAACCGCCGACGCCTCGACGACCCGCTGGTGGCCTGGGCACTGGTCGTGATGTTCGTGGTCACCGCGTTCTTCTTCCTGTTGTCGTTCGGCCCGGTCGATGCCTTCAAGAGCGGTCCGATTCCCAACTTCAATCGCTGCTGCCTTGGCCCCAACCCGCTGCTGCAGAATCACGTCCTCGTGCTGTTCCATCCGCCGATCCTGTATCTCGGCTACGTCGGATTCACCGTTCCCTTCGCCTTCGCGATCGCTGCGCTGATCACCGGTCGGGTCGGTGAGGGTTGGTTGATGGCCACGCGTCGCTGGGCGCTGTACGCCTGGGGCTTTCTGACCCTCGGCATCCTGCTGGGCGGATGGTGGAGCTACGAGGTGCTCGGCTGGGGTGGCGTGTGGGGATGGGATCCGGTCGAGAACGCCAGCTTGCTTCCTTGGCTGACCGGCACCGCATACCTGCACTCGGTACTGGTACAGGAGCGCCGCGGCATGCTGCGCGTGTGGAACATCAGCCTGCTGGTGGCCACGTTCTCGCTGACGATTCTCGGCACGTTCATCACACGCAGCGGCGTGCTGCAGAGCGTGCACGCCTTCAGCAACGGCACGATTGGGCCGTACCTGCTCGGGTTCTTCGGAGTCGTCGTTGCCGTCTCGCTGGCGTTGATCGGGTGGCGTGGTGACCGGTTGCGTTCGCCGGGGGCCATCGACTCGCCGGTGTCGCGCGAGGGCGCATTCCTGGCCAACAACGTGATCTTCACCGTGTTCGCCTTCGTCGTCCTGCTCGGCACGGTGTTTCCACTGATCGTCGAAGCCCTGCAGGATCGCCAGATCGCCGTCGGGCCACCATTCTTCGACCGCCTGTCGATGCCGATCGGGATCACGTTGTTGTTCCTCATGGCCGTTGCGCCCGTGTTGCCATGGCGCAAAGCCAGCACCGAGCTGCTGCGCGATCGCCTCTTCTGGCCGGCATGGTGCGGCGCCGGCGCGCTGGCGATCAGCGTGATCGTCGGCGCCGACGGGCTCGCGCCGCTGCTCGCCTTCTTCCTCGGCGGCTTCGCCGGCGGTGCCGCGTCGCGGCAACTGCTGCTCGCTCTGCGTCGGCAGGGTTGGCGTGGCCTTGTCGGCAGAGCCAATGGCGGCATGGTCGTGCACCTCGGAGTGATCATCATCGCCGTCGCCCTGGCGGCTTCGAACAGCTACACGAGAGTCGCCGAGTTCACGCTGCAGCCGGGTGTACCGGTGTCGTATGGGGGTCACACGTTCGAGCTCGTCGAGTTGCAGCAGTTCACCGATGCTCGCTCGACGGGGGTCAAGGCGTTGATCCGCATCGACGGTGGCAAGACCTACGCGCCGGCCATCACGACGTTCACCAACTTCGGCACCAAGATCCCCACGCCCAGCGTGCGCAACAGCCTGCTCAACGACTTGTACCTCACGCTGGAGCCCAGCGTGCGCTTCGATGGCACCGAGGCGCCCGTCAAGATCTTCATCAAACCTCTGGTCGTGTGGTTGTGGATCGGTGGGATGATGATGGCGGTCGGCACGGTGCTGGCGGGCTTCCCCGGCCGGCGTCGCCGCCTGCCCACCGACCCGGTGTCGGCCCCGATCGATCTCGAGCCGGCCGGTGTCTGAGCCGGTTGTCACTGGGGCAGCGCCGTCTGGGCGCAGCGGCCGGCGGATCGCGCCACTCATCTCACTGGTCGTCGCTGCGGTCGTCGCCGCACTGTTCGTCGTGCTGGCCGGCGGAGACGCCGACAAGCCCGACGTGACGTCGTCATTTCTGTACGGCAAGCCGGCGCCCGTCGTCGTCAGCGCGACACTTGACGGCCAGACGTTCGATCTCAGCCGACGCAAGGGCAGTTGGGTGGTGCTCAACTTCTTTCAATCGACCTGCTTGCCGTGCAAGGCCGAGCATCCCGAACTGGTTGCATTCGCAGCGCAGCAGGCCGGCATCGTCGATGGCGCCGAGCTGTACTCGATCGTCTTCGACGACTCCGACGAGGCAGTCTCGAAATGGTTCGCGGAAGAGGGCGGCACCTGGCCGATCGTGAAGGACGACGACGGTAAGATCGCCACCAACTTTGGCGTCGCCCAGGTGCCGGAGACATGGATCATCGACCCCTCCGGCGTCGTCGTCAGTCGCTACGCCTCGATGATCACAGCCGACTCGTTGGCGACCGACCTGCAGCTGCTTCGGCAGGCCTACGGATGACCCGGTCGCTGAAAGCTTGGCCGAGTTGGGTGCTACTCGTGCTGGTTGTCGGTGGCCTTCTGGCGGTGGGCGCGGCGCGAGATGCAGGACCGCGATCGCCAAAGGAGCGGGTTGAAGAGATCAGTCGGCGCCTGGCGTGCCCCATCTGCGCCGGCGAGAGTGTGTTCGAATCGCGCAACGCCGACTCGCAGGCGATCCGCATCGAGATCGCGCGGCAGGTCGATGCCGGCACGGTGAGCGACGACCAGATCATCAACTTCATCGAGCAGCGATTCGGCAGCAAGGTACTGCTCGTGCCTCGCGCCACCGGCATCGATGCGCTGGTCTGGGCGCTGCCGGTCGCAGCGCTCGTCTGTGCCGTCGTCGGGCTCGGGGTGACGTTCCGCCGTTGGAAGGCTGCAGCCGACACGATCCCCGACGACGCCGATCGACAACTCGTTGCCGCGGCGTTGGTCAACGAGGCCGAGGAGCGCGGGATTCAGGAAACATGAACCCCGATCAGCTGGCCGAGTTAGAGGAGCAGCGACGTTTTCTGCTGCGATCGATCACCGATCTCGACCGCGAGCATCGCTACGGCGATGTCGACGACCACGACTACGCGACGCTTCGCGACGGGTATACGGCGCGAGCCGCGTCGGTGCTGCGGGCGATCGAGGCCGGGCAAGCCGAGGTTCCGCAGCGTCGACCGAGGCACCCTCGCGTGCTCGCAGCGTGGATCGTCGGCACGCTGGTCGTGGCAACGCTGGCCGGATGGTTGGTCGCCCGAACGTCGGGTCAGCGTCTGCCCGGGCAGGCAATCACTGGCGGGTTGCCGGGCGACGAGGTCGCCCTGAAGCTCACCGAGGCGCGGCAATTCCTCCGCGTCGATCCCCAGCAGGCGATCCTGCGCTATCAACAGGTGCGCGAGCTCGATCCCGACAATGCCGAGGCCCTGACCTACATGGGCTGGTTGATCGCCCAAAGCGGTTCAGCGGAAGCGGCGGCGTCGGGGGCAGAGTTCTTGCGTGGGGCGATCACACTCGATTCGACGTACGCCGATCCCCACTGCTTCTTGGCGATCACCTCCGCAGACTTTCTGCAGCCGCCTGATATCGAGACGGCGCGCAGCGAAGCGCAGGCATGCCTCGACAACAATCCGCCGTCACTCATGCTCGACATGATTCGCGGTTTCGTCGACAGGATCGAACTCACCACGACGGTCACGACGATCGGCGGTTGATCCAGGTCCGCGCAAGTGGTGGGTGCACTGCAGTACCGTGGCTGCACATGAGCATGCCGCCACCACCGCCGAGCGATCCGTTCCCGCAACAGCCTCCCGGGTGGCAGGGGGGCAGCGCAATTCCACCGCAGCCCCCCGGTCATCAGCCGTATCCCGCCGGTGCACCGATGCCGATGAAGCAGGGCAACTCGGGTATGGCCATCGCGTCGCTGGTGTGCAGCCTCGTCGGTATCATCCCGTGCTTCTGGGGAATTCAGATCATGGGTTTGCTCGGTACCATTTTCGGGTTCATCGGCCTGAAACAGACCAAGAATGGCCAGCGCGGCGGTCGAGGCATGGCCATAGCAGGCGTGATCATCGGGATCATTCTGCTGCTTGTCTTCGCCGCCATCTGGATCTACATAGCGACCGGCGATTGCGTGAGAACAGGTAACAGCTTCGTGTGCACCAGGGACTGATACCCAACGCACATGAGCAGCATGCCGCCTCCTCCGCCACCGCCCAGTGGCGGACCGCCCGGCGCGTATCCGCCGCAGCCGCCCGTCATGTACTACTCCAACCAGCCGGGGCACTACAGCGGTCTTGCCATCGCCTCGATGGTGTTGGGGATCGTGTGGATCTACTGGATTGGATCCCTGCTGGCGATCATCTTCGGGCACATCGCCATCAGCCAGTCGCGCAAGGACGAGACACTGCGCGGCAAGGGCATGGCGATCGCGGGAATTGTGCTGGGCTATGTCGGGATCGGCACACTGGTGCTCGCCATCATCGTCGCGGCCACAGCGTCGTCGTCGGTGTGAACTAACCGACGTCGGGCGGCGGCCAGGCGTGGGCGGTGGTGATCTCTCCGTCGACATCACGAGCGAGTTCCCAGACACTCGCCTTGCGCCAGTCGGGCGCCGACGTGAACTCGCACCCGCGTCGGCCAGCGGCTTCGATCGTGTACGGGATGACATCACCGTGGCTGCACACCACCGCTGCATCGGGTAGCGAGGCCAGCAGCGCCAACACGTCGCGGAAATTGCGACCCTCCGAGAGGCATTCATCGGTTTCGATCCGCGCGCCGAGTGCCTTCGCTGTCGGTCGTAGCGTTTCGATGCAGCGCAGGAATGGGCTGCTGATCAGCGTCGTCGCCTCGGCCGCTTCCAGGATCGGGATGAATCGGGTGGCAAGGGCCTGCGCCTGGCGCTGTCCACCCGGGCTCAGTCGTCGCAGCCGATCGTTGCCGTGGAAATTGTGTCGGCTGCCGGCCTTTGCATGCCGAACGAGGTAGATCATCTACACCTCGC
>JANOJI010000119.1:0-1730 GCA_031408175.1 Ilumatobacteraceae bacterium | reverse complement strand
GCTGCGACTCAGTTCGACGTAGACGTAGAAGCGCTCGTCGGTCTCTTCGAAGATCAACTCGTCGTCGGTCTGGTCGGTGCCGAGGTCATGTCGCCACACCTTGTGCGGCCGCATCGCGTCGTTGGCGGTGACGTAGAACACCGAACGGTTGTCGTCAGACCACGCCGTGCCGCACCAGGCCACGTCGTGAACGACATCGGCGGTGTCGACACCGCTGGTCAGATCGCGAATGCGCAGCGTGTACTTCTCGCCGCCCTCGATGTCGGCGCTCCAAGCCAGCAACTGCTGGTTGGGGCTGACGTCGAATGCGTCGACCGAGAAGAACCCCTGCCCTTCGGCTTCGAGATTTTCGTCGAGAAGAACCTCAGATCCTGCGTCGTCAGCCGATCGGCCGCGGCAGTGGATCGGGTAGTTGCGGCCTTGCTCCGTTTGTGACGTGTACCACCACTCCCCGTCCTTCACCGGCGCGGTGATGTCGGTCTCTTGAATGCGCGACTTGATCTCCCCGAAGATCGTCTCGACCAGATCGTCGTGATCGGCGAACCACGACGCGGCGAACGCATTCTCGCTCTCGAGGTAGGCGATCGTGTCGGGATCGTCGCGATCGCGCAGCCACGCCCATGGGTCGTTGACTCGGCCCGTGGGGCGATCCCAGTAATGTTCGATCTGTTTGGCAAGGGGTTCGTGCACGCCGCTCACAGTATCCGTCACCGTCGATTCGGTGCCCTGCCGGCTGTTCGGGGCCGTGTCGATGGCGGTAGGGTCACCGCTGATGCGGGTGTGGATCGATCAAGACTTGTGTACGGGCGACGGGCTGTGTGTCGACCATTGCCCCGACGTGTTCGTGCAGTTGGAGGACGGCATCGCCTATGTGGCCGAAGCCGACCTCGTGCTGAACGATCCCGGCGGAGGCGGCAGCCTGGCCCGGGTCGACCCGCGCAACGAGCAAGCCGTCATTCACGCCGCACTGGCATGCCCTGGCGAGTGCATCTTCATCGACGTGCAGCAGGTCCGCGCCGCCTGATCTCCCTGGGCCATGGTTCGTGGGAACCCCGCCAGTAATTGTTACTATGTGCGTAGGGGAAATCCCCCCAGCTTTCGCTTGAACGGAGTCAGCGATGACGACTTTCGACCTCGACCTCAGCAAATACAGCCTCGGCTGGAGCGACGACAACGTCGAATACGCGTTCAAGCCCCACAAGGGTTTGGACGGTGCCGTCGTCGACCAGATCTCGTGGTGGAAGGGCGAGCCGACGTGGATGACCAAGCAGCGTCAGCGCAGCCT
This sequence comes from Ilumatobacteraceae bacterium, assembly GCA_031408175.1. Taxonomy (GTDB): domain Bacteria; phylum Actinomycetota; class Acidimicrobiia; order Acidimicrobiales; family Ilumatobacteraceae; genus JAENVT01. The sequence goes on along the minus strand of JANOJI010000119.1, from coordinate 445 downwards.
GCGGTTGTTCGAAAAGAAGCCCATGGCCGAGTGGTTCGCCGTCAACATGCCCGACATCGACTTCCAAGACATCTTCTACTACCTCAAGCCGGCCACCGACCAGGTCAGCGAGTGGGACGACCTCCCCGAGCAGATGAAGGCCACGTACGAGAAGCTCGGCATCCCAGAAGCAGAGCGCAAGTACCTCGCCGGCGTCACCGCGCAGTATGAATGCCTGCGTGGCTCAACCCTTGTCTGGACCACCGACGGTATGCGGGCCATCAAAGAACTCGGGCCGGGCGACCAGGTGTTCGCGCTCGACGAGTCCACGAAGTCGATCGAAGTTGCACGAGTCGTCGCTGGGGGAAGTTCGGGCGACAAGGAGATCTTCGAGATCACCGCCGGTTCGCGCACCATCGGTGCGTCGGCCAACCATCCCTTCTACGTCCTGCGCGACGTGCGTCGC
>JANOJI010000037.1:0-5016 GCA_031408175.1 Ilumatobacteraceae bacterium | reverse complement strand
GCGCACAGCAGGTTGGGTGAGTTGCCGCTGGTCGAGAGGCCGATCGCGATGTCGTCTTGACGGGCGTGGGCGATCAACTGTCGCGAGAACACGAGATCGAACCCGACGTCATTGCCCAGTGCTGTCAGCACAGCCGAGTCGTCGACGAGGTTGCGCGCCGGCAGCGGCTGGCCCCACGGCGGTCGTACGAACAGTGCAGCGAGTGATGCCGCGTCGGTGGAGCTGCCGCCGTTGCCGAAGACGAACAGTCGACCGCCTCGGGCGAATCGGTCGCCCATTGCCGCCGCTGCCCGCTCGATGGCATCGGCCGACCGTTCGAGCGTGGTCTTCCGGAGATCGGCGCTGGCTTGCTGCTTGCCCCGCGCTGATTGAGCGAGGTCATCCAGCAGTGTGCCGGCGTCGCTTTCATCCGCCTCGATGAAGGGATAGAGGAAGTCGGTGGTCTCGCTCATAACACCTCCGCAATCGCGGCGCCGGCGTGTATCAAGACGAGGTCGCCCGGGGCGACAGCGGAGACGATCGTCGTGTCGATCACCTCGATGCCTCGCGCAGTGCGCACACGCGCTCGACCCGAAGCGTCGGCGACGATCACCTCACCCAGGCGACCTTCGTCCGAGCAGGTGATGCAGACATCGTCGTCTGAAAAGTCCGTCGCTGCCGTGGGCGTGAGCAACCCGGGATGCTCAACGCACACGTGGGTCAACTCCCACAGCACGTGGTAGAGCAGCACGAGCCGCCCATCGTGAGGAGCGGAACTCGCATCCATACTCGCAGCCGAACTGGCAGATGGCTCCGAGTCCTCATCGGTCCAGACCAGGTGAGTGGCGGTGTGCGGCGCCGGCCGTGGGCCGACACCAACCCAGATCGTGGTCGCCCCCCAGGCCTCGGCCCGGCGCAAGAGGGCGAGGATCACTGCCGAATCGGAAGGGCCGATGGCCAGCACGACATCGCCGGATCGCACGAGTGGGCGGAGGTCCGCTGCCGGGTCAGCTGAATCGATGCTGACCGCAGGCAGCGCCCGCTTGCCGACGAGCACCGGGTGGACGAACTCAACGGCCACGTGTCGAGCGTGTTCGGGCCATTCGGGCGCGATGCACCACAGGGTGCCGCCGCGTGCGAATTGCCGAGCCAACGACAGTGCCGTGACGGCGACGGATTCGCCGAGGTCGGCCATCGCTCGGACAGTACGCCCTTCCGCTCATACCAGCAAGCGCCGCTGCCGCGCATGCATGGCCGCGACCGGCCGCTGCGCCGAGCGGATCTTCGGCTACACCGAGGCAGAGGTTGTTGGCGATGCCTTGCCGTTGTCAAGGGCGTCGTGTAGCGGGAACGTTCTCTAGGCTCTCGACGTGCACGAGCTGTCGATCTGTACCTCGATCGCCAAGATTGCTCACCAAGCCGCGGCCGGGCGACCGGTTGAACGGGTGCGGATCGACGTCGGCTACTTACGCCAGGTCGTTCCCGACACACTGCGTCACAGCTGGGAGATGGTGGTCTTCGGCACCCCACTCGACGGCGTGCCGCTGGAGGTTCGTGAGGTCCCAGCCATCATCGAATGTCGCCGATGTTCGACACGAACGCGGCTCGACGATCCGATCTTCCGGTGCGGCGCGTGTTGCTCGACCGAGACCGAGGTCGTGAGTGGCAACGAGCTGTTCGTAACGTCACTCGACCTATCGGTCGACGTGTTGTGAGGCTTCGGCACACATGCTGTCTGGTTGACGTGCGGGTTCACGGTGTCAGCACGAGCGAGCGAGCTCGTTGCATCGTCGAGATGAAGGCAAGTGTGGACTCAGCGCCCTGGTTGCGATTGACGCCGTCGCGCTGCAGCCCGTCGAACGCGCCACCCGAGCGTTCGTCGAACATGGTCATTCCGGTGTCGTTGGTTCCGGCAAACCAGCGCGATGCTGCGGCGACGCCGCGCATCCACGAGCAGTCTCCCGTCACATCGGCTGCACGCCAGCAGGCGTCGGCCATTGCCGCAACCTCGATCGGTTGCTGGTCGTACATCGGGCCGCTGTCGTCTGGCCCGCGGCCACCGACGCCGACGACCGACAGATGCCCACGACGCGTCTCGAGGTCGAGCAGCCATTCCAACATTTCCAACCCACGATCGAGTTCGTCGCCTCGGTCGAGCGCATGCCCCGCGGCGATCACGGCCTCGGCAAGCGCGGCAATCGCGTAGGCGAGCCGGGGTTCCGGCCACGCCCACTTGCCTGCTGGAGTTGGACCGATTGTCGTGAGGGTGTCGACCAGCAACGACCTGGCCGGCTGGTGGTCCTGGTCCGTCAGCAGCACGTCGGCTACCCCGGTGTCGGGCTCGCGTGAGGTGACAAGGAGCAGTCGAGCGTTGTCGTCGGTGCAGTATCCATACTCCTCGCGACGAAGGAGGTGGTCGGCGTGTTCGAACAGCCCGCGATCGTCCGACAATCGCTCGAGATGATCGAGCCGGTATGCATCGACGCGCTCATGTCGCGATCGATGCTGAGAGTGCGGTGGGGAGCGGCAAGAGGGCAGCCACATCAGTGAAGCGAGAAGATCGCCTTGCGGAGTTCGGAGATGGTGGTGTCGAGCAGATCGATCGTGCCTTCGAGGCGTGCCTGGGTCGGAGCGTCGACCGTTTGGCAGGTCGCTTGCAGCTGCAGACCGGCAGCGAACAGACGGTGAATTACGGTGTCGTAGAGACCTTCTGCGATGCGTTCGCGGTCGTGTGCGACGGCGGTTGCACAGGCTTCGCGTCGCAGGGCATGTTGGCGCTCACGCCCTGTTTGGTCCGGGTGAACCGACACGGTGTCCGCCTGGCTCAACAATGGCGAGCTAGCAAGCACTTCGTAGTTGGACACAACGAACTCCTGTACGGGCGGGGGGCGCAACCAATGAGTCAGGATGGCGCGGGGACAGCGTTGTCGGCCTGTATACCCAACGGCTGGCGCTCCTAGACATGCGCGGCGGCGATCGCCGCGCCAGTGGTGTTGCGGTCGTGTCGCTGGACTCGTACGGTGGTCGGATGCTTCCGCAGGTGCACCCCGGCCTCGCCATGGGCTTTTACTTCTTCCCGCGGGGCGGAAGCGCGCAGGTAGCCCGGTACCTGTGTCGCGCACTGGACGGCACCCGCTGGAAGCCGTCACTGTTCGCAGGGTCGATCGGATCGGAGTCCGAGAGCTCAAATGCCCACCGGTTCTTCAGCGGCATCGACTGCGAAGCGCTTGACTACGCACCGGCTCTGTCGGACTTTCGTGCGGGTGCCGACGCGATGGCTGCGGCGATACCGATGCCAGCATCGTATGAAGACAAGCTGGGCGTGCCCGACCGCATCTTCTTCGAGCTCGACGACGCTGCGTTCCACCGGCAGGTTGCCAGCTGGTCGCGATTCCTGGCCTCGCACACTTCGTCGCGACCGGCCGTGGTGCATCTGCACCATCTCACCCCCATGCACGAGGCGGCTCGTGAGGTGTGGCCGGGCGTGCCCATCATCACCCATCTTCACGGGACCGAGCTGAAGATGCTCATGGCCGCACAGGGCGATACGACAACGGATGGTCATGGGCGCTGGCAGCATGAGTGGGTCGAGCACATGCAGCGGTGGGCCGGTAACTCCGCCCGGATCGTCGTCGTTGCCGCTCATGACGAGCAGTTGGTTCAAAAGTTGCTGCCAGTCGATGGGCAACGCGTTGTCGCAATCGCCAGTGGTGTCGATACCGATGTCTTCGCTCCACGCGCTCGTACGGCGGCTCAACGGTGCGCGCTGTGGAACCGCTTCCTCGTCGATGAGCCCCGCGGCTGGCGTGCGGCCGGACCGGAGGGATCGATTCGCTATCGGGTCGAAGACCTGTCGGCGTTCACCGATTCGGAAGGGCACGCGGTTCCGGTGGTGTTGTTCGCCGGTCGATTCATGAAGTTCAAGCGGCTGCAGCTGTTGATCGAGGCCCATCACGCGATGCGAGCGACCACGTCATGCCGCTCGGTGCTGATCGTCGCCGGTGGATTCCCGAACGAATGGGAAGGCGAGCACCCGTATGACACAGTGCAACGATTGGGCGCCGAAGGCGTCTTCTTTGTCGGATGGCGAGATCACAACGACCTCTCCGAGATACTCAATTGCAGCGATGTCTTCGCAGCTCCGTCCGTCGACGAGCCGTTCGGTCTCGTCTATCTCGAGGCGATGGCCAGCGGGATCCCACCGATCGGAACCAGTACAGGAGGGCCGCTGTCTTTCATCAACGTTGATCACATTCGGCCAACGGGCTGGCTTGTGCCGCCCGACGACGTCGCCGCGACCACCCAGGCACTGATCGAGGCGATTTCGAACCCTGTAGAACGAGTCGAGCGCGGCAGACGAGCTGCACAATTCGTGCGCGAGCACTACTCGTGGGCATCCACTGCGCAGTCGTTCGCCCGGCTCTACGACGAAGTGACCGACGAGCCAACTTGCTCGAAGCGATCCGGTGGTGCGTTGCCGGCGATCGGCGTTGCGTAGGAGAGGATTGTGCTCATCCCGTCGTCGGGCAGGAGATGGAGGATCAGTTGATCGCCACGGATCTCAGCCCATATCGGATTGTGAGTGACGACCCGGCCCGACGCGGAGGAGTAGATGGGAAAGGGCACCTCACGCTCCATCACCAGATCGTCGACGTCGAGTAGCCCCAACCCACCAAGCCAGCCTGGGCCGGAGGCGAGCCCAACTTCGGCGACGCCGACGCACAAAAGATGACCGTCGCCGAGCCACTGACAGTCCTGGTGATCGACGAAGAATGCTGGATTGACGCGAGCCGAACGCAACTGCCCCTCGACTGACCAACGATAGAAGCGACGCGACCCCCATGACCAGCCGACGAGATCGCCCTCGGGTCCGCATCGCGCGATCGCGCCTACGTGGTCGTCGACATCGAACGCCCGGTGTGGTTCGTCGCCGGGCCGCATTCGGTACACGGTCGCCGTCGAATCGGGCCGATACTCCGCACACGGAATCCAGAACGCCGTTCCGTCGAAGTCCATGCCGCCGGGGTGATAGCGCCA
>JANOJI010000027.1:0-3269 GCA_031408175.1 Ilumatobacteraceae bacterium | reverse complement strand
TTGGCGAACGTCGGCTTTCTGTAGCGCAGCACGTTGGCGCCGAGCTCGATCAGTCGTTGCTCGACCCGGTTCAGGAACACATCGCCCCGTGGCTTGGAGATGTCGAGCAAGCCGATCGTCTTGCCCTGCAACGAGCCAGGGCGCGGCAGCAGCGATCGCTGCAGCACCGTTCGTTCGTTCGTCGGATCGAGGAGCAACCTGGTCATCGCCCAACCTTCCTGGTGACAGGCTGCGAGCCGGTGGCACCGTTGGCCCAACCACCAATCATTGCAGAGAACAATCCGGCACCTCCACCAGCATGCACCAACAGCAAACCATCGGCACGGAACTTTCCAAGAGTTTCGCCGGCCAGCCTGTCGGGTATTCCTTCAGCCATGTTGCCTGCACCGCGCACGAGTTCGCTGCCGGCAATTTGCAGGCGCCCATGCAGTTCCGCCAGCAGTCTCTGGCGGTCCCAACCGGCCTCGGCAAACACTCGCGCGTGCTCCGGTCCGACCACCAGCATGCAGTCGAATCCGATCACGAGCTTTGGATGATGTGCGGTTCGAAGGCACGCCGCGAACGTGTTGGCCAGCTGATCGGGGTCGCGCGCCAACTGATCGACGATGCACCGTGGGCCCTCCCCGGCGAACGCGGTGACGGTATCGACGTCGGCAGCGAATCCCCGGCTGACGGCCAGCGATGTGAACGGCGAACCGATCTCATCCTCGGCGAAACAGAAGCTCAGCTTGCCGGGATTTCCGTGCGCCGCCCGATCCACCTCACCCGGCCGGCCGCCGCCGATGTTGCGAACTACCAATTGCAATGCGCGCCCAATCGTCAAGTTGGCGCGACTGCCTTGGCCGAACACATTGACACCACTGTTCATCCCGATTGCTCGTGTGCCCGGGCCGTTGCAGATCAGCACCGGGCCGACCGGCATCGTGGTGGCCAATACACCGTGAATGTTGAACTCGTCGGTGCACACCGCCTCGAGGGCAGCGATCACCCATGGGAGATGCTCCGGCCTGCAGCCGGCCATGACGGCGTTGATTGCGATCTTCTCGACGGTCACCTCGACCAGATCCGGGGCGACAACGGCAACGATCTCGTCGGCAGCTCGCGTCGTGCCTTCCAACATCCGCAGCACCCGCTGCTCGGTCGGCGGGGTCACAGGGAGGCCATCGGTCACGCCCCGCTCGAACAGCACCTCCATCTCGTCGTCGAGGTCGGCCAACTCCAGCCGTCGAGACCGCAGTACGCCTCCGCCGAACGCGGTCCGCAGCGAGTCGACCAGGTTGGGGTCGATGCTCATCGACCCGCAGCCGGGTCGCATCACGGGGAGCTGGTCGCCGAGGTTGTCGATCCCGGTCATGCGTTGCCAATCGGATCGCAACCACCCAACGGTGCGCTCGACCTCGCATCCGTCGACGACCCGGATCAACGTCGGCACGGTCTCGATGTCGTGGTGCCAGCTGACCGCCAAATCGGCATCATGAATCGCGTCAGTGCCGGTCGGGAACGTCGCATCGTCCTGGCTGAAGATGGTGATCGCGTTGTCGGTACGCAACTCGACCAGCAGCGGGGCGACCATCTGGCAGGTCTCGCACTCCCGCTTCACGACGACAACCAGACCGTCGGGCAAAGTTGGCCGTTCAAAGCGCTGTCTAGAATGCTCAACCATCGACGAAACGTACCCTCTGCGACGCACGTCACGTTGCCCGAACTTTTCCTTTGGACGAACGGCGCGTAACGTGCCGGTCTTGGGGATCACTCAGTGATGCGCGTCACGTTCCATGGAGTTCGCGGTTCGACGCCGTGCCAGAGCGATGACATCCGGCGATATGGCGGTAACACGTCCTGCGTTTCGATCGACGCGCCCGGGGAGTCGCCGCTGTTGCTCGATATGGGCACGGGTCTTCGGTATTACGGGAAGAAGGTGGCGACGGACCAGCTCTTCCGGGGCAGCTGCCTGCTCACCCACTTGCACTGGGATCATGTGCAGGGGCTTCCATTTTTCGCGCCCCTGCTGCGTGAAGGATCCAGCCTCGATGTCTATGGGCCGGCCCAGGACGATGGTCGCTCACTCGACGAGGTGGTCTCGTGCACGATTCGCCCGCCGCTGTTCCCGGTCAGCGTCGACGAATTGCCTGGTTCGGTCAACTTTCATGACACCGCCGACTCCGAGTTCTCGATCGGCGGGTACAACGTGATGGCGCGACTTGTCCCACATCTCGGGCCAACGCTCGGCTTCCGTGTCGATTGGCACGGCCGTTCGGTCGCCTACCTGTCGGATCATCAACAGCCCTTCGATGGCAGTTACTCGGCTGCACCTGGGGCCCTTGAACTGGTCGAAGGTGTCGACTTGTTGATCCACGATGCGCAATACACACAGCCCGAGTTCAAGATCAAGGCAACGTGGGGTCACTGCACCATCGACTACGCCGTCTGGCTGGCCACGCAAGCGGGCGTAAAGCGGTTGGCGTTGTTCCATCACGACCCGGCTCGACGCGACGACGACCTCGACGTCTTGTTGCGTTGCGCTGTTGAGGCCGGCGCGCGGCGTGGGGTCGATGTGATCGCCGCATCAGAGGGGCTCATCGTCGACGTCGCCTAGCGTGGCCGAGTGATCGTGGCAGCCAGCGTTGTGTTGGGCGTTGTGTTTGTGGTCGCCGGTGTCACGAAGCTTGCTGCGCCGCGGCAGTGGCAAGCCCAGTCCTCTGATCTCGGCGTGTCTCGAATCGTGGCGGTGGTCGTGCCCTATGTCGAGACGATGATCGGTGCGATGCTGATCGCCCAGATCGCCAGGCGACCCCTGGCGATGGTGGCGGGCGCGGTGCTGGCGGGCTTCACGACATTGCTGGTGGTGCGATTGCTGCAGGGAAGGCATCCACCCTGCGCGTGCTTTGGAGCGTGGTCGAGTAAGCCGATCGGCTGGAGCAACGTCGCGCGCAATGCCGGCTTCCTCGTGCTGGCCGCAGTGATCGCGTTCCGCCTGGTGTGATCGGACAGTGTGATCAGACGGTGGTGATGAGAAACGTCAAGGTGCGAGCTTCCTCGCGCCACAAGTCGTAGCGCCCGCTCGGGCCGGCATGGCCTGCGCCCATTTCGCATCGCATGATCAGTGGGGCGCCGTTGGTGCGCACAGCTCGCAGTTTGGCGATCCACTTGGCGGGCTCGTGATAGCTGACGCGCACGTCGTTGAGGCCGGCGGTGATGAGGATTGCTGGATAGTCGCGCGCCGTTGTCTGGTCGTATGGGGAGTAGCTCAGCATGTAGCTGGCCAGTGG
>JANOJI010000009.1:0-1616 GCA_031408175.1 Ilumatobacteraceae bacterium | reverse complement strand
CTCTCCCGGATCGTCCCTGTCAGCGCACACAACGACTGTCGCTCTAGGAGCTGACACAGACGACGAAGCACGCCAAGGCGGCTGGCGTGCCATGACAGATCATCGCCCGACCTAGCCGACGCTGCCTTCCATCTGCAGCTCGATCAGGCGGCTCCACTCGACCGCGTACTCCATGGGCAGCGTGCGGGTGATCGGCTCGATGAATCCGTTGACCACCATGCTCATCGCCTGCTCCTGCGACAGCCCGCGACTCATGAGGTAGAACAACTGCTCGTCGGCGATCTTGCTGACCGTCGCCTCGTGACCGATCTGGGCGTCGCGCTCGCCGACTTCCATGTACGGCATCGTGCGACTCTCGCTCGCTTCATCGAGAATCAGGGCGTCGCACTGCACGTGGCTCTTACATCCGTAGGCGCCTTCTTCGACGCGAACCAGGCCTCGATACGTCGTAATGCCGCCGTCTTTGCTGATCGACTTCGACACGATCTTCGACGTCGTCTCGGGTGCAGCGTGCACCATCTTGGCGCCGGCATCTTGATGCTGACCCGGCCCCGCATACGCCACCGACAAGACCTCGCCCGTGGCTTTCGGACCGACCAGATAGACGCTTGGGTACTTCATCGTGAGCTTGGATCCAATATTCCCGTCGATCCATTCCATGTGACCCTCGGCCTCGACGCGGGCTCGCTTGGTGACCAGGTTGTAGACGTTAGGCGACCAGTTCTGGATGGTCGTGTAGGTGACTCGAGCCGATGGCTTGACGATGATCTCGACCACCGCGGAGTGCAGCGAATCGTTGGTGTACACCGGAGCGGAACAGCCCTCGATGTAGTGAACCTGCGAGCCCTCGTCGGCAATGATCAGCGTTCGCTCGAACTGGCCGGCGTTCTCGCTGTTGATGCGGAAGTAGGCCTGCAGTGGCATCTCGACCTCGACGCCCGGCGGGACATAGATGAAGCTGCCGCCGCTCCACACCGCGGTGTTGAGCGCGGCGAACTTGTTGTCGCCGGGAGGAATGACGGTGCCGAAGTACTTCCGAACGAGGTCGGGATACTCGCGTAGCGCGGTGTCCATGTCGCAGAACAAGATGCCCTGCTGCTCCAGATCCTCACGATTGCGGTGAAAGACGACTTCGGATTCATACTGCGCCGTGACGCCGGCGAGGTACTTGCGCTCGGCTTCGGGGATGCCGAGCTTCTCGTAGGTGGCCTTCATCTGCTCGGGGAGGTCGTCCCACTCGTCGACCTGCTCGCCCGACGGCTTCAGGTAGTAGTAGATCTCCTGGAAGTCGAGGTCGGGCATGTTGACGGCGAACCACTCGGCCATCGGCTTGCGATCGAACTGGCGAAGGCTGCGCTTGCGGAACTGCGTCATCCAGCGCGGCTCGCCCTTCCACCACGAGATCTGGTCGACGACTCCCTCGTTGATTCCCTTGGCAGGCTCGAACGCGTACTCGACTTCGTCGCTCCAGCCGAGGTTGAACTTGGTGAGGTCGAGATCGAACGACGTCATGGCGTGCTCCGCTCCGTGCAGGTGCCGGACGTGCTGGCACTGGAGGTACCAGCGCCAAGATCAGCCCCAAGATCATCGCCAAGATCGTCGAGGTGTCGCGTCCG
>JANOJI010000615.1:0-4317 GCA_031408175.1 Ilumatobacteraceae bacterium | reverse complement strand
GTGAACTCGACGGCGAGCGTGATCGGCTTGGTGATGCCGTTGATGGTCAGGTCGCCGTCGGCTTCGTACTCGTCGCTTCCCACCTCGCGAATCGCGGTTGACGTGAACGTGAGCGTGGGGTGTGCGTCGGCGGAGAAGAAGTCGGTCGACAGCAGGTGGGCGTCGCGGTCGGCGTTGTTGGTGTCAATGCTGGCGATGTCGATCGTTGCGCCGAACCGCGTGTCTGCCAGGTCGTCGCCGACCACCAGCCAGGCATCGACGCCGTTGAACCGCCCGTGCACGTTGGTGAGACCGAGGTGCCGAACCTTGAAGTGGACGCCCGAGTGACTGGGATCCAATGCCCAGATGCCGGTGGTGAGGGGAAGTGTCGCAAGCATGGTGTGCCTCCTTTTTATAAACGGAATTATGTAATAATACCAATAGGAACTATTACTTCCAACACATTCTCTTCGGTGTCCTGATCAGGTACATTGGCAGGGTGAGCATCGACGCCGTCCCGAGTACCGAGAGCAGCGCCGATGCGTCTACCGATGTGCCGCATCGCGAGCTGCTCGAGCTGTCGGCGCGCTTCTCGCATTCGTTCCTCCGATGGGTCGACGCTGGCCCGGCGGGCGGACTCACCTTTCCCAGGCTTCGCCTGCTCGAGGCGCTGCATTGCCAGGGCCCGGCCAAGATGAAGACCTTGGCCGATGCGCTCGGCCTCAGCGCCCGCAACCTCACGGCCGTTGCCGACTCGCTGGAAGGCGAGGGCCTGTTGCGGCGCGTCGCTCACCCCAGCGATCGGCGGGCCACACTGCTCGAACTGACTGACGATGGCCAGGCAGCCGCCGACGAATCACTGGTACCCCGGCTGGTCGAGATCAGCCGTCTGTTCGACGAGTTGTCGCCGACTGCACGCAACAATCTTCGCGGCACGCTCGCCACGCTGGTGGCGGCCATGGAGTCGGGCTGCGGCGCGCAGTTCGAGACCTGAGCCCGGTGCCCACCGCGCTGGCATCCGTTCGACGATCGGTCCTCGACCTATCGGTGCTCAACGATGGTCAGTCCAGCGCGGATGCGCTGCACACCACGACAGCGTTGGCCAAGCGTGCCGACGAGCTTGGCTACACCCGGTTCTGGGTCGCCGAGCATCACAACATGCCAAGCGTGGCGTGCACCTCCCCAGCCGTCCTGATTGCGCATCTGGCCGCGGTCACATCGAGCATCCGGGTCGGCTCCGGTGGCGTGATGTTGCCGAACCATGCACCGCTCGTGATTGCCGAACAGTTTGCAATGCTCGAGGGCCTGCAGCCCGGGCGGATCGACCTCGGCATCGGTCGTGCCCCGGGAACCGACCAGCGCACCGCAGCCGTGTTGCGCGGGTCGTCCGACCGGCAGGGTGTCGACGACTTCCCCAACGACTTCCTCGACCTCATGGGGCTGCTCGGTGATCCGCGCACGACGACCGGTCTGTGGAATCAGTTCCTGGCGACACCGGCGGCTACGACGTCGCCCGAGATCTTCCTACTCGGCTCCAGCGGATACAGCGCCCAACTTGCCGGGCATCTCGGGCTGCCCTTCGCGTTCGCCCATCACTTCGACACCGGCGGCACCATGCAAGCCACCGAGCTGTACCACCAGTCGTTTCAGCCGTCGGTGGTGCTCGAGGCGCCGTACATGATCGTGACCGCCAACGTGCTCGCCGCCGATTCGAAGGAAGATGCCGACTGGCATTCGGCGCCAGGTCGACTGACGTCGCTCGGACGCCGAACGGGTCGGTTCATCCGCCTGCCGTCGCCGCAGGATGCCGCGGTCCATCCCGACCTCGAAGAGGCCAATCGCTTGCCGAGCAGCAGGATCGTCGGTGAAGTGTCGGTCGTCATCCGTGAACTCGAAGACCTCGTGTCGCGCACCGGTGCAAACGAGTTGATGGTGACATCGGTTGCCTACGACCTGTCGGCTCGGATCCGCAGCATCGAACTGCTCGCCGAACATTGGATCGGGCCAGACGCCGCCACGGCAAGCTGATGCTGGACACCCGAGCCGCCGCCCACATCGCCGACGTCTTCGAGCTCGGTGGTGACGCCGAACTGTCCGGACCAGTGGCTCGGGGAGAAGTCGGGCGAGTGTGGCGGCTGACGACCTCGCGCGGGACCTGGGCAGTGAAGGAGCCCTTCGAGGCACCATCCACTGAGGAAGTCAACGACGATGCCGCGTTCCAGGACGTGGTCTTCGCTGCTGGAGTCTCGATGCCGCAGGTGGTGCGTACGCGGCAAGGCGATGTGCTCGCCGATGTCGGCCAAGCAACGGTGCGCGTGTACGAGTGGGTCGACCTCATGGAACGCGATGCATGGCTGGACCCGGCAACTGTCGGTCGCATCGTGGCGTCGATCCACGGGGTTCACTACATCGGTCAGAACCCGGTCGATCCGTGGTACACCGATCCGATCGGCCCCGATCGATGGGACGATCTCATCGGCCAACTCTCTTCGGCGGGTGCGGCGTTCGCCGACGGGTTGGTGAGCATTCGCGACGAACTCGTCGGCTTGGAAGCGTTGCTGGAGTGGCCGACGACACTGCAAACGTGCCATCGCGATCTGTTTGCCGACAACGTGTTGCGCACGCCGGCGGGAACCGTGTGCGTGATCGACTGGGAGAACGTTGGCCTTGCCGACCCCAGTCAGGAGCTCGGCCTGGTGTTGTTCGAGTTCGGCTGCGGCGAGGCTGCCCGCTCCAGAGCCTTGTACGACGCCTATGTCGATGCCGGCGGCCCAGGTCGAATTGACCGACCGGGTTGCTTCTCGATGGTCATCGCCCAGATCGCCCACATAGGCGAGATCTCGTGCGCGCGGTGGCTGGACCCGGGGCGGGCTGGTGAGCGGCAACGCAACGAAGGCCGCATCGACGAGGTCATCACTCAGGGCATCACCCGCCGCATGGTCGACGACATGCTCGACGCTGTCGCACTCTGAGAAGCCGGGCGAATCTAGTCACCGTGGAGGCGGCTATCCGGCGAGATGCTCGCCGAACCAGGCGAGCATGCCCTGGTAGGCCTCAGCTGCCTGCTCGGCGTTGTAGCGCTGGCCCGTGTCGTTGAAGAACGCGTGATCGACGCGGGGGAACACGCGTATCTCGTGCACCAGTCCGGCAGCTTCCAGGCCACTGCGCGCAGCCTCCTGTGAAGCGTTGACACGTCCGTCCAGTTCGGCATAGATCCCCAGCACCGCTGCGTTTGGCGAACCACTGAAATCGGGTTCGACGGGCGCTGGACCGTAGAACGGTACCGCCGCGAAGAGCCGAGGTTCGCCAGCAGCCAGCAACTGCCACGTCATCCCACCGCCGAAACAGAATCCGATGGAGGCCAGCTTGGCGCTTGGCGCCCGCCGTTCGAGTTCGTCGAGTCCAGCGCGCAGATCTTCGATCAGCCGCTCGGTCGACGCATTGCCGAGCGCCGCCGTCGCGTCGCCCTCACTGCGGAGCGATGCGGTGCCTCCCTCCTGGGAGAGCAGGTCGATTGCCAGCGCAATGAATCCATCGGCGGCGAGCCTCGGCGGGATCGTGCGGATGTGGGCGGTGAGGCCGCGATTCTCATGGATCACCAGGACAGCGCCCTGCGGATCCGTCGCGGTGGCGAGTACGCCGATCAGTTCGCCGCGGGGACCGGTGAAGCGGATCTCTCCGTCGACGGATTCGCCGACCGTCGTGGCTGCGGCGGTCGTGTCCGTGGCGGCTGTGGTCTCGGCTGCGTCGGTCACTGGAGCGCTCGACGGGATAACGGTGGCGGCAGGGCTGGTGTCGGTCGCCGCCGGCGTCGTTGCCGTGCCGGCCGCGTCGTCGTCATTGCCGCAGGCCGCCAACATCGCTGCGGCTGTCGGCGCGGTCACACCGAGCAGGAGCAACCGTCGGAAGGCTTCGCGGCGACTGAAGATTCCGTCGGCGCAGTCGATCACGATCTCCGAGGCGAGGTAGTCGTCGAGTGCCATGCGGAAATCGTACGACGACTCCCGTCACGATTTCCGGCGGCCGGGTGTCGAAACCGTCGACATCCGTTCGTCGGTCTGTCGAGCTCGCTGCGCCAACGAATGGCAACGAGCACCTGATTCCTATCGCGCTGTGTTGGCTCCGGTTGGCGGTGGCTTGGCCGTGCTGTCGCGGATGACGAGTTCTGTCGGAAGCAGCACGTGATGCACTTGCGTGGTCGTGCCACTTCGCGATTGCTCGATCGCTGCGGTCAGAGCGGCCGCGGCGGCGTGACCTTTGGCGGCGACGTCTTGGCGCACGGTCGTCAGCGCCGGACGCATCCGTTGGGCCAGGGGATTGTCGTCGAACCCGACCACG
>JANOJI010000613.1:0-2500 GCA_031408175.1 Ilumatobacteraceae bacterium | reverse complement strand
ACAGCCTGCTTGATCAGGTCCTCGGTGGCAACCGTCGTCGTGGTTGCCGGCAACGTGGTCGTGACGACCGTCGTTGTCGAGGTCGAACTTGGCGTGACCGTCGTGGCCACAGGCGTCGTATCCACCACAGCCGTCGTGACGGTCGCGGGCGAAGTCGTACCTATCGAATCTCCGTCGCTACCACATGCACCGAGCACGAGCGCGACGAGACCAAGGAATGCCAAGCGCTTCATTGGTTGCACCCATTGCCTCCATTTCCGCACTCTCGACGCTACCGCTGTGACCTGCCGTTTCGGGCCTGAATCAAGCCGATCGCAGTTCATCATCCACAACGATCAGCAGCGGCCAACCGAAAGCGGAATACCTGAGTGCGTTTGACGACTGCGGCCCCGATGCGGGGCCTCCGTCATCAGACGCTACGGCCGCCTGGGCTGCAACGCCGACCCTCACTCGTACCAGTAGCAGCCGTACTGCTCGGGTTCGCCCCATCGCACGGCGTCGCGAGTGGTCAGCGTGGCCCGGTCGGTGAATTGCATCTCGCTGAAGCCGACGGTGACGAGTTCGCTACCGATGGCCAACGATCGTTGCAGCGGGTTCCAACAGCCACTGCCATTGTGATTGTCGCTCGAGATCGTGCCGCGACCAACCAGCGTCGTGCCTTGCAGTTGGGCGACCACCACGCCACCGGCCGAGTTGATCAGGCTGCCGGCGAGGCAATCGGCGGGCCCGCAGTTGTTCCAGCCGGGCGACACCGGCAGCACGATCGTGCCGTCCTCGGCCCAGTACAAGAAGGCATGGTGATCCCACTCGGCCTCGCTGTAGCCGCCGATTGCCAGCGTCGACAACCGTTGCGGATTGGCGGGGTCACTCACGTCGAACAGTGAGAGCTGCGTGCCCTGCACCTGTCCCTGGTCCGACGCATCCTGGCCGACGCCCAGCAGCAGGCCGTCGCCGACCGGGTGCAGGTATGCGGAGTAGCCGGGGATCTTCAGCTCACCGGTCATCACAGGCGCCGCAGGGTCGCTGAGATCGATGACGTACAGCGGATCGGTCTGGCGGAACGTGACGACGTACCCCTGCGTGCCGAGGAAGCGAACGGCGTAGATCTGCTCGGTCTCGCCGAGTCCGTCGACGATGCCGATCTGCACCAGTTCGTTGCCCTCGGGCCGCAGCACTCGTACGGCCGAAGTCGATGCCTGCGCGCCTGTCCAATCCTGCGAGGTCGTCGCGACTCGCAGGTCACCCTCGAACTCGCTCATCGAGAACTGGTTCAGCAGCTGGCCGGGCACTTCGCCAGATGCGACGTACGAAGCGGTACCGCCTTCGCCCAGCGAGAACTTGTGGATGAGGGTCGGCGGTGCCTCGGGGTTACGCGTGACCTCGATCACGTCACCCTGCGGCTGGTACCAATCCCACGACACTGTCGCCAGGTAGATGCTGGTCGTCGAGGCATACACGGTCTCGCCGTTCGACACGATGCCACCCGAGCCGATGGCCTGACCGTCGCCCTGCAGGTCGATCGATGCGATCCACGACAGGCCGAGACCGGCGAACTCGCTGGGAGCAGCAACGGTCGAGCAATCAAGTGTGGTCGCGATGTCGCCGAACGATCCGTCGCTGGATTCGTCGAACGAGCGCGGCATCCAGTCTTCAACGGTCGACTGCAGGATGATCTCCTTGTTGCGTGCGAGCGCACGATCCTCGTCGAGGCCGAACTGGTCGGGATGCACGAACGGCAGGCGAGCGGCGAGCGATGAGGTGAGCACAAGGCGGGCGGTGCCGTCGATCGCTCGAGTCGCGATCAGGTAGCCCTCGAGATGGCTGCGGTGCAGCATCGTGGGTGCCGACACGTCACCGACGTCGAACAGTGACACGACGGTGTCGATGCCGGTATAGGGCTGCGTGGCGACTAGCAAGCGAGTTCCGTCGAGCAGTAGTTGATGGCTGCCTTCCGGCACGTCGAGCTTTGCCGTCACCTCGGCATTGGCGACATCGACGATCCTCACTCCATCCTGCGAGGCGACAAACACGTGCGTGCCATTCGTCTCGACGATGTCACCCTCATCGACACCGACCTCTTGGGTGTTGGTGCCCGAGTAACTCGGCGCGGCAGCCTCGGCAGGCGCCCCGGAATCATCCATGCCGCTCAACGCCGGCGCACCTGCTGAGTCGGTCGCGGCCGTCCGCTCCATCATCGGAACCACGCCTCCGGCGCCGTAGTCGCCCCACGGCGCACCGCCCAGGCCCCACGCCGTCACTCGCTGCATCGCCTCGGTCTGCATGTAGGCGAGCAGGTCGGGACACTCGGCAAAGAATCGCAGCCTCGACGACCCCAACGAACTGAACTTCGCCGGGCCCGGCGGGGTCGTGGTCGTCGGGTTCTTCCGGTCGGGTGTGGTGGTGGTCGGCGAGGTCGCCTTGCGCGCAATCGGCGCGTCGCGGTCGTTGCCGACACAACCAGCAAGGGTGAGCGTCGCCGCGGCGACGACGAGGGCTGCGG
>JANOJI010000551.1:0-1794 GCA_031408175.1 Ilumatobacteraceae bacterium | reverse complement strand
TGGCTGCGGAAAGACCACGCTGGTCGAAGCGCTGCTGCATCGAGCCGGTGTCACGACCAGGGTTGGCAGGGTCGAAGACGGCACCACGGTCACCGGCACTGATCCTGAGGAGGTCAAGCGGGGCATGTCGTTGTCGCTCGGCATCGCCCCGTTCGAATGGCAGGCCACCGACGGAGAGACGTACAAGATCAACCTCCTCGACGCGCCGGGCTACGCGGACTTTGTCGGGGAGGAGCTTGCGGCACTCAGCGTCGCCGACCTGGCCATCGTCGTCGTCAGCGCCGTCGACGGAATCGAAGTCGGTACCGAACTGGCATGGGAGCGGTGCGTCGCCAGCAAGATTCCTCGACTGATTTTCGTCAACAAGGACGACAAGCCTCGCGCCAACTTCCACGCGGCACTGGCTGCACTGCAGTCCAAGTGGGGGCACGGGTTCGTACCGCTCGAGCTACCCCTCGGCGAGGAAGAGGCGTTGCATGGCATCGCCGATGTGCTTTCTGATCAAGCCCTGGAATACGACCGTGATGGTCACCATCACACAGCCCCGCTTCCGTCCGACATCGTCGAGGAAGAGCATCGGGTTCACGATGAACTGATCGAAGAGATCGTCTCCGGCGATGACGACCAACTGGAGCGTTACCTGTCGGGCGACGTCCCGAGCACCGCCGAACTGGAACGCACACTGGCTCACGAGGTGCTCGAGTGTCTCGAGTTTCCCGTGCTCGTCGGGTCGGCCCTCACCGGCGTCGGCATCGATCGGCTCGCCGACTTCATCTGCGAGATCGGACCCGCGCCCGACGATCGACCGACGGTGGTCATGGCTGGAACCGAGCAGATCGAGGTGCCGGCCGACGCCAGTGCTCAGCCGCTTGCCTACGTCTTCAAGACACTGGCCGACCAGTTCGTCGGCCAGGTGTCACTGTGCAAGGTCGTCTCCGGCACGATCTCGCCCGACGACCGCCTGATCGCCAGCACGACCTCCGCCGAAGAGCGCCTGCACGGCCTGTTCCACTTGCGTGGCAAGGAGCAGTTGCCGTGCCTCCGAGCGGTTGCCGGCGACATCGTGGCTGTGGCCAAGCTTGCCAACACGACAACCGGAACCACGCTTGCGCCGCGCAACATGCCCGTACGGGTCGTTGCCCTGCAGCATGCACCACCGGTATTCGGACTGGCGTTGAAGCCCGTGACCCAGACCGACGACGACAAGCTGTCGGGCGCGCTGCATCGGCTGTTGGCCGAGGACCCCTGCCTCAGTGTCGATCGCAATCATGCGCATCAGACGGTGCTGAGTGGTGCCGGCGACACGCACCTGGCCGTCGCTCTCGAGCGCCTGGCGCGCAAGTTCGGCGTGCGTGTCGAGACTGAGGATGTTCGCGTGCCCTACCGCGAAACGGTGGTCGGCGTCGGAGACGCGGAGGGCAAGGTGAAAAAGCAGTCAGGTGGCCATGGCCAATACGCGGTCGCCAATCTGCGAGTGAGTCCATTGGAGCGCGGCGCCGGTTTCGAGTTCGTCGACTCGATCGTTGGTGGGGCGATCCCCCGCAACTACATCCCTGCAGTGCAGAAGGGCATCGAGGAGGCGATGACAACGGGCGGGGCTCATGGCTTTCCGGTCGTCGACGTTCGCGTCGAGTGCTACGACGGGAAGTACCACTCGGTCGATTCGTCCGACATGGCCTTCAAGAACGCTGCTGCAACCGGTTTCAAAGAGGCGCTTGCCCGTGCCGGCGCCGTCGTTCTCGAACCTATCTCATTGCTGAAGGTGACGATCCCTTCCGGCTATCAGGGCGACGT
>JANOJI010000520.1:0-8356 GCA_031408175.1 Ilumatobacteraceae bacterium | reverse complement strand
CGATGCGATGGTCGAGCAGCTCAGCGGGCCGATCGACCGGGTTGCGCCCGGGCTGGCACGACTGGCCGATGTACTTGCCGCGCCGGCCCTCGCCTCGATGCCGACCGATCTCAGCGAGTTCATGGGCGTGCTCACCGATCTGGCTCACAGGCTGCAACCACTGGGCCAGATGGCCGAATCAGCCGGAAGCCTGTTCGGTCTGCGGCCGTTCGCCGGCCTGCGCAGCAGTCCGCCGCAACCGGCCCCACCTGTTCGTCCACCTGTGGTTTCGCCTGTTCGTCCACCTGTGGTTTCGACGGTGGCCGCTCAGCAGGCCACCACGAAGAAGTCTGCAACGAGGAAGACCGCTGCGAAGAAGACAGTGGCGAAGAAGACCGCTGCGAAGAAGACAGTGGCGAAGAAGACCGCTGCGAAGAAGGGTGCCGCTAAGAGGCCTTGATCAGTGCTTGGTCACGAATGGAGTGGCGACGACTCGGCCCTGCAGGCCCGTGCCGCGCACGTCGACCACGACGTCGGTACCGACCTCGACGTTCGGCGGCATGAATGCCAGCGCAATGCCGTGGCCAAGCACTGGTGAGAAGTTGCCGCTGGTGATCACGCCAACCGGGTGGTCACCGATCAGCACAGCGCAATCGGCGCGCGGTGGCCGGCGACCGTCGGTGACGATTCCCATCAACAGCCTGCCGACGCCTGCGACACGCTCGGCATCGAGCGGTTCGCGACCCCGGAACTCGTCCTTCGACCAGGCAACAACCCATCCGAGGCCGGCCTGCAGCGAGGTGATTCCTGCGCCGAGTTCGTGGCCATGCAGCGGCAGGCCTGCCTCGAGGCGCAACGTGTCACGCGCGCCGAGGCCCGCCGGCGTGACGCCGGCATCGGTGATGGCCGTCCACAGATCGGCTGCTGTCGCAATGGGTACAGCGATCTCGATTCCGGCTTCACCGGTGTAACCGGTGCCGGCGACGACACACGATGTGCCTTCCCAGCTGAGCTGGCTGACCTTGAAACGTCCGACCGCTGCGGCCTCTGGGAAGACGGTCGCCAGCTTCTGCTTGGCCTGCGGACCTTGAACGGCGAGCACGGCGCGATCGTGGGTTGTCTCTCGTCCACCGATCGCAGCGCGGACACGGTCGGTGTTCGAAGCGTTTGGCATGACATCGAACACTTCGGCGTCGATCCACCACACGATGATGTCGTCGAGCACAGAGGCATCGACCTCGTCGAGCAGGTGCGTGTACTGGGCACGGCCCGGCGCGATCTTGGCGAGGTCATTGGTGAACGCGAACTGCAAGCGCTCGTCGGCATCACTGCCTTCGACGCGCACCGTGCCGAGGTGCGAGACGTCGAAGATCACGGCGTCGTTGCGGCACGCCAGATGCTCGTCGAGCGTCCCGATGGGATACGACAGCGGCATCTCCCAGCCGCCGAAGGGAACCATCTTGGCGTCAAGCCGGCGGTGCACCGCGTCGAGCGGGCTGTACTCGGAGTCGGTCATCACACGGCGTGGCGAGTCGATGCCTTGGCCGACGCGTCGGCGAGCTCGACGATCGTCGAGTCGAGCTCGGACTTGACTCCGCCGATTGCCAGCACATTGAGCACGCCCTGGCCGCCGCGACGCATGACATCGATCAATTGGTCTCCGTCGCAGAGGATCACATCGCTGCCGCTGATGACGAGGTGGGCGCTGGCGATGTCGGTATCGACGTGAGTTCGTAGATACTCGAATGCGGTGCGCACCGATTCGAGCTTGATGCCCGCATCGAGGAGGCTCTTGATGACTCGCAGCTCGAGGAGGTCGCGGTAGCTGTACAGGCGACGGCTGCCGCTGCCGCTGGCATCGGCCAGCGAAGGCCGGATCAGGTCGGTGCGGGCCCAATAGTCGAGCTGACGATATGTAATGCCGACGATCGTCGCTGCCTTTGTGCCACTGAATCCCTGCTCGCTCATTTTCTTGCCTCCGACTCACATCCGCGTAACTACGGCAATGTAAGGACGATCAGCCTACGTGACAAATGTCGCTCGGTCAAACACCATCCGCGCGTCAATGCGCGCGTACGGTGCGGTCAGGCTTCGAAGTCTTCCGGCTTGATCTCGTCGAGGAAGTCGCGGAATTCGTCGAGGATTGCTTCGTCCTCGGGTTCCTCGTCGGTCAGCCCGTCGGCTGCGACCAGCCCAACCTCGTCGAGCAACGACTCCTCGGCATAGATCGTCGCGCCGGTGCGGCAGGCGACAGCGATCGCGTCGGAGGGGCGGCAGGAGACGACGGATTCGGTTCCACTGACCCGCAGGTGCAGCTCGGCGTAGAACGTGTGATCACGGATCTCGGTGACAACCACCTTGTCGAGCGTGGCGTCGGTGCTGCGCAGCAACTCGACGATCAGGTCGTGCGTCATCGGTCGCGGGGCGACAATTCCCGACAGCGCGGTGTGAATGGCCGAGGCCTCGGGTGAACCAATCAGGATCGGGAGCACACGATGCGGCTCGGGCAGCTCGCGTAAGATGACCACCGGCGTGTTGGCGGGCACCTCGACGCGCACGCCGAGCAACTCCATGACGATCACTCCCCGAGCGTACCCTGCCTTCGTTGGCCGGCGCCGATCGGTTGAGAAATCAGGCGTCGAGGTGGTGGCTCAATGCTGAGTGGACGATTGCCGAACGAAGCTCGCCGCCGAGCGCGGTGAGTGAGGTCAGCGTGGCCACTGCCTGTTGACGGGCCTGCGGGTTTCGCTGCCGCAGCAACGGCAGGATCATCTGCTCGAACAGTGATGCCTCTCGTTCGGCTGCTTGACGCCACGCCTTCAGGTGACGGCCTTCGACGCCGTGCTGCATGAATCCGGCGGCGGCCTGGGCTATGGCCAGATCTCCCGCGGTGTACAGCGTCGCCGCGCCGGTGCCCTTGCCTGCCAACAGACCGTACGACTCGAGTTCGGCAAGCTGGGCTGCAGTGAGACCGGCCAGATGGCAGAGGTCGCCGGCCGCGAAGCTGTCGTGCCTGTGCGGCGCCGACGCGATATCGGCGTTCGTCGCTGGCGACTGGTTCGCGAAGCCGTCACTGCTGCTGCTGTGCGTGAACAACTCGGCGTCGCGGTGCTGCCCCGCCGGATCGTGTTGCGTGACGACGGGCAGTTCGACAGTAGCCGTCGACAGATCGTGTTCGTCGTCGAGGTCTGCACCGTCGGGAAGCGTGTTGCGGATGCCTCGCGGTGGCGTGGTGGGGCCGGTCGGATCCTCGATAGCGCCGCTCTCGAGCCGATCGCGAATGACGCGCAGCGGAAGGAAGTTCTCGCGCTGTTCGCGCAGAATGACGCGCAGTAGATCGACATCGTTGTCGTAGAACTTGCGGTAACCGCTAGCCGTCCGCTCGGGGTCGATCAATCCCTGACTCTCGAGAAATCGGATTTTGGAGATGGTGACGTCGGGAAATTCCTCGAGCAGAAGCCCGAGTACTTCGCCAATAGATAGGTAGGGCCGTTCTTGCATCACCATGTCTCAGCCGTCGGACCGCTCGAAGAAAACGAGACGGAACTTGCCGACCTGCAACTCGTCGCCCTGATGCAGCACGACCTCGTCGTCGATGCGCTCGGCATTGAGGTACGTGCCGTTGAGCGAACCGGCATCGCGCACGACATAGCCGGTTGCCATGCGCTCGACCTCGGCGTGACGGCGCGACACCGTGATGTCGTCGAGGCTGATCTCGCTCTCGGGGTGACGACCGAGTCGGGTGAGTTGATCGTGCAACGCGAAAGCGTCGCCGGCTTGGGCACCGGATCGCACGATCAATGACGCGACACCTGCGTCGAGATCGCCGACAGACACGACGACGTCGTCGTCGGACCCGACTGCTTCCTGCAACGGGTCGACCTTGGCCAGTGTCAACGTGTGGTCGGTGATGCGATCGAGCACACTGCCGCATGACGAACAGAACCCAGACTCCGGAGGGTTCCGGTGGCCGCACTGGTTGCAGAACACGTAGGCCATTTGCAGGAGACTAACCGTCGATGAGAGCTTGATAGCCAACGGCGTCGAGCAGGCCATCGATGTCGGCACGATCGCTCATCTCGATCTCACAGATCCAACCTGCTCCGTACGGATCCGAGTTCAACGCATCAGGCCCGTCGCGCAGGGCATCGTTGACGGCGACCACGGTTCCCGACACGGGTGCGTAGATATCGCTGACCGACTTGGTGCTCTCGACCTCGCTGAAACTGTCACCTGCTGACACAGTGGCGCCGATCGTCGGGGCCTGAACAAACACGACATCTCCCAGTGCGTCTTGGGCGTAGTCGGTGATTCCGATGCGAGCGCGAGTGCCGTCGAGGGCGATCCACTCATGGTCACTGGAGTAGAGCAGGTGTGCAGGTACCGTCATGGCCCCGCAGACTAGCGGGCAGTCTCGCGACCCTCGCGCAGACTGGCTCGGATCGTGGGGATGTACGTCACAGCGGTGTAGTAGCTGAGCACCAAACCGGGGATGCCGAGCATCCAGGCTGCGACCTGGAAACCCTGATGACCGGGGAACGTCGTCGCTCCTAGCATGAAGCCAGGGAACGCGAACATCAACAAGAAGGTCGCGACCTTGCCCAACCACGTGACATCGAAGCGCTTCATGCCGAACGCGAGCGTGAGGATCGCCACGGTGCCACCGAACAGGATTTCGC
This sequence comes from Ilumatobacteraceae bacterium, assembly GCA_031408175.1. Lineage (GTDB taxonomy): Bacteria > Actinomycetota > Acidimicrobiia > Acidimicrobiales > Ilumatobacteraceae > JAENVT01. The sequence continues at coordinate 3,698 of JANOJI010000520.1, read as the reverse complement.
GGATGACGATTGCCCAGGCGATCCACAACGGCGCGGCATGGTCGATGATGATCCCGCCGATGCCGACGATGAACAGCAGCCGATCTGCCGTTGGGTCGAAGACCTTTCCGAACTCGCTGGTCTGATTGAGGCGGCGCGCCAACCAACCGTCGACCCAGTCGGTGGCGCCGAGCGCACCCAGCAGCCAGGCCGCGCCGGCGCGGTTGTCGCGACCGAACAACAGGTACAAGAACAGCGGAATGCAGCACAGTCGAAACAGGGTGAACGCATTGGGGACCGTGAGATAACGGTTCGGTGCCAATGGTTCCATCGCGCCGAGCGTACAAGCGCGATTGTCTGTCGCACGGCACTCGCCGCTCTACGATCGAGGCATGGCTGATGGTTCGCTGGACGACACGGTTGCGTTCATCACGGGAGCAGGGTCCGGGATGGGTGCAGCGTTTGCCCGGCGGCTCGCTGCCGATGGCGCCAGGGTGATCGTCAACGACATGAATGCCGCTGCCGCAGCGGCGACGGCGATCGACATCGGAGGCGAGGCGGCTGTCTTCGACGTCTGCGACTCCGCCTCGTTCGATTCAGAGGTCGACAAGGCGGTCGAACGGCACGGACGCCTCGACATCATGATCAACAACGCCGGTATCGCTCCGCTGATCACCGACGCGCGGTTCGAGGCGGGTATGGCCAACCAGATGCTGCGGATGGAGGGACGAATCAGTGAGATGCAGCCTTCCGACTACCTCACCGGCATGAGTGACGACGAGTGGGATCGGATGATTCGCGTTCACTTGTACGGCGCCTTCTACGGCACGCGCGCGGCGCTGCGACACATGCAGCCCGCGCGGCGCGGCTCGATCGTCAACATCTCATCGGTCCTCGGCCAGCAGCCGTCTGCCGGTGCAGCGCACTATGCAGCGGCCAAGGCTGCGGTCATCGCCCTGACCAAGTCGACTGCACAGGAAGTTGCTCACCTGGGGATCCGTGCCAACGCAGTGTGTCCCGGTTTCATCGACACTCCCCTGCTGGCGCCGTACCCCGACATGATGCGCGCCGGCATCACCATGCGCATCCCGGCCGGACGGATGGGGACGGCCGAGGAGGTCGCCGAGATCGTGCGATTTCTTGCAGGTTCCGAGAGCAGCTATTGCAACGGTGATGTGTTCTCGGCCACAGGTGGATTTGTGTCATGACCAGCATTTTCAGCCGCATCATCAACGGCGAGATTCCCGGCACATTCGTCCATCGCGACGATCGCTGCGTGGCGTTCATGTCGATCAACCCCCTGGCTCGCGGCCACGTGCTCGTCGTGCCGATCGACGAGATCGACCATTGGGTCGACGCCCCATCCGATCTGGTGGCTCACCTGTTCGGTGTGGTTCACCGGATCGGGCAGGCCCAGCAACAGGCATTCGGCTGCGAACGTGTTGGCGTGATCATCGCCGGCTACGAGGTGCCGCATACCCACATCCACGTGATTCCAACTGATCACATGGGTCAACTGTCGTTCGAGAACGCTGCGTCGTCGGTCGATCGCGACGACATGGAGGCCGCCGCGGCGGCGATACGCAGCATGCTCGCTTAGTCGATCGGCGCGACCAACTCTTCACCCTTGTTGCGCACGTTGTTGACATCGGTCGACACCTTGTGCATCGTCAGCAGGTTGTCGGGCGCGGGGACCAGCAGGCGCTGCAGTTCCTCGATGTTGCTGTTGCCCGGGTCGAGCCATTCCTGCCACGCCGCGGCTGGGAGCAACACGGGCATGCGGTCGTGCACCGGGGCCATGGTGGCGTTGGCCGCCGTCGTCACAATGGTGCAACTGTGCAACCACGGTGCATCGGGACCGGCAGTCTTGTCGCGCCACGTGGTCCACAGGCCGGCCACGGCCAGAGGATCGCCGTCGACGCGATGGATGAACATTGGCTGCTTGCTGGGCTTGCCGGCCTTGGTCAGGGCAGCCCCCTCGCTCCCCTGCGCCCACTCATAGAAGCCGTCCATCGGAATGATGATCCGCTGCTTCTTGAACACCGACTTGAACACCGGCTTCTCGGCCAGCGTCTCGGAGCGGGCGTTGATCATCTTCGAGCCGATCTTGATGTCCTTCGCCCACACCGGCACCAGGCCCCAATGGAACACCTGCAACGTCGGTTGACCGTCGGGCCCGGCAACGACGCCGTACACGTCGTTGGTCGGTGCGGTGTTGAAGTTCTCGGGCAGCGTCGTTTCCAGGTCGAACGAGGCACCGAAGTACTCGGATATCCGCTCAGCCGAACTTGAGGAGACGAACCGACCGCACATGAGTGCGATGGTAGGCGCCCGAGTTCAGTTGCTCTGCACCACGTAGGAGTTCACGTAGAAGGCACCCTGCTGGTTGACCTGCACAATGGCCGTCCCTGTCACGTGGGGGGTGCTGCCCGTGGTCTCAGTCTCGATCTTGAACGTCTGTTGAACCGTCGGGTTCTCGAGGCCGATGATGAAGGTCGTCAACGGGTCAGCGTCGGTGTCAGGCCGGTCGGCGGACACCTGGATCTGTGCGGCCAGGAGCCCGCCGTTCAAGCGCACGTCCTTGCCCGGCACGGCTCCTGGAGCGTAGTTGACGCTGACGATCCCTTGCGGCGCGGAGATGTATCCCGGTATCGACACATAGGCAGGTGTGGGCGTCGTCATGTTGACATGGACGACAGGTGTGGTCGGCGTAGTCAGGTCGGGAGGCACCAGCGTCGAAGGCTTGAAGAAGCTTGCCGGCGCCGGTGCGGGAGTGGTGCCGGTCTGCATCGGTGCCGGAACATACAGGTTTGTCGTGCACGGTGTTGCCGCGACGGGCCAACACAGCGGGTCGATGACGCCACCATTGAGCAGTCCATTGACAGTCATGATCGAAACGCCGGCGGAGCTGGCTGTGCTGACCTCGGTGTCTTGGACGTAGCGCTTGTTGAACACGACCGACATGCCCGAGGTGGTCATCGTGTTGTCGATCAGCAGCCGCCCGGCACCGCCGAACACGAATGTCGACCCGACGCCACCGCTCACCGATGGGCTATCGGGACCCTCACCGCTGTCGTTGACCGCGTCGAACAGGGCTTCCTGCGTGGTGGTGCAGCCTTCTACGGCACCATCGCCGACGACGACGTCAGCGTTTCCGGAGATGGTGATGGTGTTCTCGAAGTAGTAGATGCCGTTGGCGAAGAATGTCTTACCCGGCCCGGTGACGGTCACCGGATCGATGTACTTACCGGGGAAGTACACCGTGCAGTCTCCGTAGCCGGATGGCATGGTGTACTTCGTCTGGAACTTGTTGTCGTAGGCGGGAAGGTGCGGTGTCCAGATCGTGTCTCCTGCCTGCGCTGCACTGCTCGCCACAACCCACGCCATGGGGTCGGCTGCACCGGAGCCGGAGTAGACGATGTTCGCCTCGGATACACCGCTGGGAAGCGTCGAGCCAACTTGGATCGTGGACGCCGAGTACCACAACGTCTCCGGATCCTCTGCTGATTGCGCGTCGACCCACGAACATGTGCTGCTGACATCGAATCCGGGCGGAGTGGCGAGCGGAACGTCGGTCGTGAGTCCGGCCGAAGCGCAAACGTCGTACAGCGACGTCGGGTCGGCGAGAGCAATTCGCAGTCCAGCCTTGACCGATTCGTCGTTAGTTGTCTTGTTCGTCTGAACCCTGCTCGCCCTGCTGACCGTCATGGCGTAGTCCA
>JANOJI010000487.1:0-7201 GCA_031408175.1 Ilumatobacteraceae bacterium | reverse complement strand
CCAACCGGAAGTTCAGCATGTCCGCTTCCACTACCAAGGAAACCCCGGACTTCCGTACTTCGGCCTGCATGCTCATCCCTTTCGGTTCGGTGTGTGCTCGATCAGGCTGGTTGCCTGCACGACGACGTTTGCTGCGCTGATGCCCAGGCGCTCGAGCACCAGGCTGCCCGGTGCGCTGGCGCCGAAGCGGTCGATGCCGACCGATGCGTCGGCGTAACGCGCCCAACCGAACGTCACGCCTGCCTCGACCGACAGCACGGGCACGCCGGGCGGGAACACGGAGGCGCGATATGCAGGCGGCTGCGCTGCGAAGCGATCCCACGAGGGCATGCTGACCACGTTGGCGGCGATGCCGTCGGCGGCGAGCAGGGCTGCGGCCTCGACGCACACGGCGACCTCGCTGCCGGTACCGACCAGCACCACCTGCGGATCGGCGGCGGTGCGTATCGCAGCCGCACCCGGGCCGACGGCCGTGCCGTCGGTGCACACGGTGATGGCCTGACGGCTGAGCACCAGCGCGGTGGGGCCATCGTGCTGCACTGCCGCCACCCACGCGGCGACGGTCTCGTTGGCATCGGCCGGACGGATGACCTGCAGACCCGGGATGGCTCGAAGCGTGGCGATGTGCTCGATCGGTTGGTGAGTGGGACCGTCCTCGCCAACGCCGACGGAGTCGTGAGTCCACACGAAGACGACCTTGGCGCCGCTGAGCGCGGCGAGGCGAACCGCTGGACGCATGTAGTCGAGGAAGACGAAGAACGTACCGCCGGCAGGAATGACACCGCCATGCATGGCCATACCGACCATCGCCGAGCCCATGGCGTGCTCGCGGATGCCGTAGTACATCTGTCGGCCGCCCGGATGATCGAACGACTGAGCTTCCTGCGCTGTGAGCTTGGTTCCGGTGTTGCCCGTGAGGTCGGCGGCGCCGGCCAGCAGGCCAGGCACCCCGTCGAGTGAAGCATTGAACGCCTTCTCGATGGCCACGCGGGTTGCGATCTTTTCGCCCTGCTCGAACGTGGGCAGATTGGACTCCCAGCCAGCGATGCCCGTCGCGTCCCAACAGGCCTGCCACGCGGTCTCGTCGAGCGAGGAAGCAGCCTTGCGCTTCGACCATGCGTCGAATGCGTTGCTGCCGTGCTCCGAGCAATAGTCGCGATAGGCCGCGACCAGATCGTCCGGTGCCCAGTACGGCTCGTCGGGGATGCCCATGACCGACTTCGTCCGGCTGACCTGCTCGACCGTGAACGGGTTGCCATGTGCTTCGTGATGATCCGTCAGGTCCGGACTGGGCGCGGCTATGTGGCTGCGCAAGATGAGCAGCGAGGGCCGGTCGGCGACGGCCTTGGCCGTAACGAGCGATGCCTCGAGCGCGTCGCAATCGTCGGCCATCTCGCCGAGGTGAACGACGTTCCACCCGTACGCCTCAAAACGCCTGCCGACGTCGTCGCTGTAGGCCAGGGACGTATCGCCGTCGATGGTGATGTGGTTGTCGTCGTAGATGCAGATCAAGTGGCCGAGGCGTTGGTGCCCGGCGAGCGAGGCGGCCTCGTGGCTGACGCCTTCCTCGAAGCAGCCGTCGCTGGCGATCACGAACGTGTGATGGTTGATCACGTCGTCACCGAATTGCGTGCGCAGCCGACGCTCGGCGATGGCCATGCCAACAGCATTGCCGAACCCTTGACCGAGGGGTCCGGTGGTGACTTCGATACCGGTCGTGTGACGTGTCTCGGGGTGACCTGGGGTCAGTGAGTCCCACTGCCGAAAACCTTTGATGTCGTCGAGCTCGAGGCCGTAGCCGGCGAGGTACAACATCGAGTACTGCAGGATCGACGCGTGGCCGTTCGACAAGATGAATCGGTCGCGGTCGGGCCATTGCGGGTTGGCGGGGTCGTGGCGCATCACTCGGCTGTACAGCACGTGAGCCAAGGGAGCTAGCGCCATCGCGGTGCCTTGGTGCCCACTCTTGGCATACAACGGTGCGTCCATGGCGAAGCCACGGATCAATGAGATGGCTGCGACTTGTTGCTCGTTGGTCAGCGTCGTTGGCACGATGCCGACTGTATCCGCGGTCAGGCCACAGGGGGCAGGAGAGTAAACGGCACGAGGTGCCAGCGGCCCTTGTCGATGCGGCAGTGAGCGAAGATCTGGCCGTAGTCGGTGAACTCCAGTTCGCCTTTCACCAGGCGGTATGTGAACTTGCCCGGATCGACAGTGAACGGGCTGACGTTGCGAGCGATCTGCTCGTCGTCCTCCGACATGCCCTTGCGGAACACCACTTCGAACACGCCGTTGCCGGCCTCGGTTGCGGTGCAATAGATCAACGCCACGAGATGTGGTGAGAGCGTGACAGGCGTCGCGGATGGTGCAGCCATCGAGAACATTGCCCCTGTGAGGTCGATGCGCGTCGATGGCCCAGGGGCCTGGCGCATCTCGAAGTTTTCGACGAACAGTGCTGACACGATCTGCATGGCGGCGAGGGTAGCGTCGCGCTGACGGAATCAAGTGTGGTACACAGTCCGCCGCGCCGTTGGCGCACGCGAGAAGGGAATCACCATGGGACTACTTGACAGCTTGAAGGGGATGTTCAAAGGCAAGAAAAGTGCTGAGACCAAAGCACAGGCGCAACAGGTCGCCCAGAAGGTCGATGACCAGGCGGCGAAGTTGGCCGAGAAAGATGGAGTCGTCGGCGACGTCGCCCAGAAGGCACACGAGGTGCTCGACAAGATCGACGGCGACTAGATCTCGAGACCGCTACACGTGCACTCCGGCTATCCAGACGGCGGTCACGGAGCTCGCCCCCGACATGCCCACCAGGTCGGCTCGCTTGCCGATCTCGATCGTTCCCCGATCGTTCATGCCGAGCAGTCGTGCCGGGTTCGCGCTGGCTGCTGTCAACGCGGTCTCCAGCGCGACGCCGGCACCCACACTCGTTCGAATCGCCGCGTCCATGGTCACGGCGCTCCCGGCGAGTGTTCCGTCGGGCAGTCGCGGCGCTCCGTCGAACACCTCGATTCCAATCGGGCCAATCCCGCCTCGTCGCCATGCCACAGAGTCGGTGACCAACACCACACGGTCTGGGCCGAGGACTTGGAACGCGAGGCGCACCATGCGCGGATGTACGTGCACGCCGTCGGAGATGATCGACGCACACATCGTTGGGTGCGTGAGGGTCCAGGCGACGACGCCGGGCGTTCTATGGTGCAGGCCGCTCATGCCGTTGAACAGATGTGTCACCATGCTGGCACCGTGCGCGACAGCCCGCTCGAGGTCGTGGTCGCCGGCTGCGGTGTGACCGAGCGACACCAAGACTCCCCGCCGCACGAGCCAGTCGATCGCCGCCCCAGCGAGGCGCTGTTCGGCGCCGAGGGTGACCATGGCCACGTTCGGCGGCAGGTCCTCGATCCAGGCGAGGTCGATGTCGACGATCAGTTCACGCTGGTGGGCGCCGGGTGCTGCTCCTAGAAACGGCCCCTCGAGGTGAGCGCCGGCGATCACCGGTCGGGCCAGGTCGACACGGCTCATCGCCTCGGTGATGCGATGCAATGGTTCGGCGTATCGATCAAGAGGCATCGTCACCAGAGTCGGGCACCATGTCGTCACCCCTTGAGCGATCAGCAACTGGTCGAGTCGATCCCAGTCGTCGCCGGTGGCGGTCGCGACATCGATGTCGTCGATCCCATTGACCTGCAGGTCAACGAAACCTGCCGTCAATAGATCGACATCGACCGATCCGGCGAAGGTCTCGACCGCCACGATGCGCCCGTCGTCGATGTCGATCTGCGATCGCCCGAGCCAGTGGTGCCCGGTCCAAACACGTGCGGCGCGAACAGCGGTCAGGCCGGCACCCGCTTGGCCGACACGAAGTGCAATTCGGTGAGTCGAACCTTGGCGAGACGACACAACATCAACACCCGGATCACCCACCATCCGGGGTCGATCTCGAACCAGCGATGTGACAGTCGCGCCGACGTCGGCGCGGCGTGATGGTTGTTGTGCAGCCCCTCACCGGCGGTGATCAGCGCCAGCCACTGAAGGTTGCCCGCCCCGTTCGGATAGGGGCGTCGGCCGAAGTGGTGGGCGACCGCGTTGACTGCGGCCGAGCCACCGAGGTACAGGTTGACGTGCACAAAGGCTGCCAACAGGCCGATCAGTGGTCCAAAGATGAACACAAGAGTGCCGATGCCGATGCCGAGTCCGATCAGGGCGTGATCATAGAACCAGCGATCAGCGCGTGTCGTCGGCACGTCTCGCGAATAGCGGCTCATCGTGTCCACGTTGCGAGCTTCGCGCCGATAGAGCGCGACATTGCTGCGCTGCACCTTGAACCAGCCAAGCAGCACGGGGGAGTGGGGGTCGCCCTCGACGTCGGTGAACGCGTGATGTTTGCGGTGCACTGCAACCCACTGGCGTGGGCGAATGCCCGTGGTGATCCACACCAGGAAGCGAAAAGCTTCGTTCACCGGGCGTTTGAACGTCACCGCGTGGTGAGCGAGGCCGCGGTGCAAGAACACCGTCGAGGCCACAAAGGCGACGCACGACACGCCGAAACCGATCAGCAGAACCAGGGCGACGACCCGCAGCATGCGGTGAGTTTATCAGACCTACCTACTGGTCGGTAGGCGAGCAGGAAAGCGGGTTACACTGCCATCATGGTCGTACACGCGGGCGAACACCTGTCGACGCGCGATTCGATCATCAATGAAGCGCTGCAGTGCTTTGCCGAATCCGGCTACGACGGCACGTCACTGAACGACATTGCCGCTGGTGTGGGTATTCGCCGTCCCAGCCTGCTGCACCACTTTCCATCGAAGGAAGCGTTGTACCACGAGGTGTTCGAGCGGCTGCTCAGCGACTGGTTCGAGCGCCTTGCCGAGGCGATCGCCAGCCCGGAGCGCGGCTGGGCGAAGGTCGAAAGTGTGATCGGCGCAGGTTTCGATTTCTTTGCCGACAATCACGGCTACGTGCGTCTGATGCGTCGCGAGGCACTGGACGGTGGCGCTCATCTCGGCATCGATCTCGCTGCCGTGCTGCGGCCGATGTGGGACCGAAGCGTCGCCTACTTTCGCAACGAAATGGAAGCCGGCGTCTTCCGTCAACACGATCCTGAGCAGCTGCTGCTCACCGGCTACGGGGCGTTGTTGAGCTACTTCTCCGACTCGCCGTTTCTCGGTGGGTTGCTCGACGAGGATCCGTTGGCGCCCGATGCGCTGCTTCGTCGGCGTGATCACATCACAGCGTTCTTCCGCACAGCACTGGTGCCGTGAACTGAAACGGGAGAAGCCAGCGGCGAGAAGCCAGCAGGCACGCAAGCCGCTCGCCTAGCCTGCAGAAAGTGAGCGGATTGGGGACCTTGTCGGAGGCGGCATCGAAGGCGTTGCTTCGAACATACGGTGTCCCGATGGCTGACGAGCGCGAAGTCAGCACGGCGCAGGCCGCGGCTCTGGCCGCCGAGGTGCTCGGTTTCCCCGTGGCTGTCAAGTTGTGCGGTGCCGCGATCACCCACAAGACCGAGCGTGGATTGGTCAGGTTGCGGCTCGGCGATGAGCAGGCAGTGCGAATCGCAGCGGACGAGTTGTTGGCCAAGGCGAAAGCCGCAGACGGCGATGTGACACTGTTGGTAGCGCCGATGATCGCCGGCAATCGAGAGCTGATCGCCGGAGTGGTACGAGACCCACAGTTCGGGGCAAACGTCATGCTCGGCGTCGGCGGCGTCATGGCAGAGGCCATCGCCGATGTGCAGTTCCGACCGGTACCGCTGACCGACATCGATGCCTCGGAGATGATCGAGGGTTTAGTGGCGCAACAATTGCTCGGCGAGTTCCGGGGAGACGCGGCGGTCGATCGGAAGCGGTTGCAGGCGGTGCTACTCGGCCTGTCAGCCTTGGCCGAGGTGCGACGCGACGTGATCAGCGTCGATGTCAATCCACTGATCGTCACGACGGACGGGATGCCGATCGCAGTCGATGCGCTGGTCGAACTTGGCGACATATGCACGGAGAGCGCCCATCATCGCGGCCGACCCACCGATGTGCAGTTTCGTGCGCTGTTCGAACCCAAGGGTGTGCTGGTGGCCGGAGCCAGCACCCATCCAGGGAAATTCGGTTTCGTCAGCCTGCACAACATCCTTGCCGGCGGCTATCGCGGTCCGGTGTTCGGGACGAACCTCGAAGGCGAAGAGGTTCTCGGAATTCGCACCGTCGCCGACATTGCTGCGTTGCCCGACGATGCCATTGATCTTGTCTTCGTCTGCACTCCGGCGGTTGCCAACCAAAGCGTGCTGCGGGCATGCGCTGCCAAGGGCATCAAGGCGGCGTTCATGACCAGCGCCGGCTACGGCGAGTCCGGCCCACAAGGGCGGGCAGCAGAAGCCGACTTGGTCGCGCTCGCCGACGAGGTGGGCATGCTGCTGGCGGGTCCCAATGGCCAGGGACTCGTCAGCACGCCATCGAACCTGTGTGCTCAGATCGTGGCACCGTACCCACCACGTGGTCATATCGCGGTGGCGAGTCAGAGCGGCAATCTCGTCAGCAGCTTCTTGAACTACGCCCGGCAGACGGGAATCGGTATCAGCCGTGCCGTGTCGGCCGGAAACGCCGCTGCTGTCACACCTGGCGACTACCTCGATTGGTACGCCGACGACGACGAGACAGCTGTTTCGTTGGCCTACATGGAGGGCATTGTCGACGGGCGCGACCTACTCGACACGTTCGCGTCGGTCGCTCGCCGCAAACCGTTGGTCGTGATCAAAGGCGGTGCAACCGAAGGCGGTGCCAGAGCTGCGGCCAGCCATACCGGCGCGCTCGCCGCAGACGACAAGGTCTTCGACGGCGCCTGCCGCCAAGCCGGTGTGACACGGGCGGTCACGGTGGAGGAGGCTTTCGATGCGGCAGCCACGTTCGCGACGCAACCGCTGCCGAAGGGACCAAATGTCGTCGTGCTGACGACGGCCGGCGGATGGGGGGTCGTGACCTCGGATGCCATCGCAATCGCTGATGGCCTGAAGTTGATCTCACTACCGTCAGATCTACTGGCCGCAATCGACACGAAGTTGCCGGCGCGCTGGAGCCGAAGCAATCCGGTCGACTGCGCCGGCGGCGAGACCCGTGAGACGATCCCCGAGGTGATGGAGATGATCGCTGCACACAGCGACGTGCATTCGGTGATCTATCTCGGCATCGGGATCCAGAGCAATCAGGCG
>JANOJI010000427.1:0-2973 GCA_031408175.1 Ilumatobacteraceae bacterium | reverse complement strand
GCGGTCCACGACATCGTCGCCCCGTCGACCGGTGGGTTCTCGCGGGCCTGGTCGGCGCAGCCTCGCTACGGGGGCAGTTACGCGGTGTATCGCCCCGGTCAGGTCACCGCATTCTGGGAGGTTCTGCGTCGCCCGCACGGGCGGATCTGGCTCGCCGGCGAGCATGTCGCCACCTGGACGGGCTACCTCGAGGGAGCGGTCGAAAGTGGTGAACGCGTTGCAGATGGAATTCGTGGCGCGAGCTAGCCTCGTGATGCATGCCCCCAAGTAATCAGGCCCGGTCGCGTTCCTCGAAGGGCACCGAGCCTCCTCGAATCGCAATCGGCCCGGATCCCGAGGGTGGCCAGCACTGGTTGAAGGGCGCGATCACGGCCGGGGGTGGGCAAATCGTTCCAGTGGCCGATGCTGAGGCGCTGATGTGGACGCAACCACGCCACGCCGATCAGCTCGAAGCGGTGCTCGAGGCCAACGAGCGCATCGCCTGGGTGCAACTGCCATACGCAGGAATCGAACCATTTGTTCATCTCGTGCAGGACGACCGCACGTGGACATGTGGTAAGGGCATCTTCGCCGAACCGGTTGCCGAGCTGGCGCTCACCCTGGCGCTCGCCGGGCTGCGCCACCTGGGCACGTATGCGAAGTCGACAACGTGGCTGGGCGAGGCCGGCCGCAACCTGATCGGCGCCAAGGTCACCATCTTGGGTGGCGGCGGCATCGGCACAGCCCTGGTGCGAATGCTCAAGCCGTTCGACTGCCACATCACCGTGGTGCGCAACCGCATCGAGGAGATGGACGGCGTCGACGACGTGTTGGCTGCCGAGCGATATGTCGACGCGCTCGCCGGAGCCGATCTGGTCGTGCTGGCGCTGCCGTTGACGGCCGAGACCGAGGAGATGATCTCGCTCACCGAGTTGGAGATGATGGAGAACCACGCCTGGCTCGTCAACGTTGCGCGCGGCAAACACATCGTCACCGACGATTTGGTATGGGCACTGCAGAACGGAGTGATTGGCGGCGCCGGACTCGACGTCACCCACCCTGAACCACTACCGGACGACCATCCGTTGTGGTCGTTGCCGAACTGCGTCATCACCCCGCACGTTGGCGCGACGCTGGAGATGGAGGAGCCGTTGTTGAGCGCGCGGATCACCGGCAACATCCGACTCTTTGCCAAGGACAAACCGCTGCAAGGCGTGGTCTATCCCGATCTCGGGTATTAGTCATGGCCGAACTCGACGCGACTGCGTTGGTCGGGTTGCTGGCCGATGCCCATCGACGTCGCGTTGTTGCTGCCATCGAACTCGGTGCGCTGCATGTCGATGAAGTCGCGGCGGCGACAGGTCTGACGTCGACGCAGATCGCCAAGGCGTTGGGCAAACTTGTCGAGGCCGGACTCGTCACCAGTGGCGCGGATGGATTGGGGGTTGCCGGTGATGCCTTTCAGAGCGCTGCCCGGCAGGCCAATGAGCGTCCGGCGTCAACGGAGTTCGCCGATGCGCCAGAGGAAACCCGGAAGGTACTTCGGTCGTTCGTTGTCGACGGCCGGTTGCAGTCCATTCCCGTTGCTGCAGCGAAGCGGGCGGTGATCCTCGACTGGCTGGCACAGGAGTTCGAGCCAGGAGCGACCTACAGCGAGAAGATGGTCAACCTCATCCTCGGTCAGCGGCACGCCGACACGGCGGCGCTCCGTCGCTATCTGGTGGATGACGGCTTTCTCGATCGCGCCCATGGCCAGTACTGGCGAAGCGGCGGTACGGTCGAGCCGTGACGCACTACGAGGTGCTCGGGATCGGTCGCGATGCGTCGACCTCGCAGATCCGAACAGCATTCCGTCGTCTCGCCCGCGCCCATCACCCCGACACCAGCACGTCGGGTTCTGCCGAATCGCTGGCGCCGATCAACGAGGCGTGGCGCGTCCTCGGTGACCCGGCGTCGCGGCGAGCCTATGACCGTTCGCTTGCCGGTGAGGCTGGGCCGTCGACTGCGCAGGAACGGTCCTCAACCCCGACAATCGCGCCGCCTCCCCCGTCGAGCTTTCCGTGGCGGTTCCTGGCTGTAATGACCGCCGTCGGCATCGGGATCGTGATGCTGGGTGTGTTCACGTACGAGCCTTCACCGCCCGGGCCACCCGACAACGTGCTCGAGTCGGGATCGTGCGTGGTGATCGAAGACAACGGTGACGCATCGGAGGTCAACTGCGAGAACGATCACGACGGCGTGGTCGCACGAGCACGTCGAGACCACCGAAGCGTTCAAGGGTTGCGGCCAGCACGCGCTCAGGCGTGTCGGCGGCGGTGACATCGGCGGCCACGACGGCCGTTGGCCCGTCGGCCGACGCCGCCACGACCGCGAGCGCGGCAGCGTCGCGGCTGACGAGCACCACCGACGCCCCTTCGCGCGCCAGCGCCAGTGCTGTGGCCTGTCCGATTCCCGAACTGGCTCCCGTGACCACGGCGACCTTGCCCGCAAACATCTTCTGGCTCGTCATGCCTGGGAGTATACGGTTCCAGACACGCGTCCTTCTTAGGACACGGCTGTCCCCGTGCTGCCACAACCTGAAGCCGCCGCCGGAGGCCCCACGCCGGAACCGGACGAAAACGGCCGGATTTCGCGATCGCACCGGGTCACGGGGAACATCCTCGGCGTGGCCGAACCCGGCAAGCCTTTTGCGAAGGGTAGCGGTGCCGCCATGCCCACGCTTCCCGACACCGACGTGTTCACGCTCTCGGAGATCGCCGCCGCAGCGGGCGTCTCGGACGACGTGGTGCTCGAACTGGCGGCTCGGGGCTCGCTGCCGGTGCTCGGCCCGTCGAGCCGGTCGCCCGTTCTGGCGCTGGTGGCGGCACCGGATGCCGTCAACGCGGTGAAGGCCCTGGCCACCGGCGCAACCGTGGGCGGGGACTCGCGAGCCGTCATCGCCCTGGCCCATGATTCGGGGCGGCCAACCGGTCTGCCGGTGCTCCTGTCCACTGG
>JANOJI010000419.1:0-2902 GCA_031408175.1 Ilumatobacteraceae bacterium | reverse complement strand
GAACATGCGGGACTCGGGATCCCCCGGCTCTACGTGGCGAGCTGGTCGGGCTGGTCAGCGGACCCGAGCCGTGAGGCCGCAACCGGTGAGTGAACTCTCGCTCGACGTGCTCCACGACCTTCGGCGTCGGCGCAAGCGCCGCCGCCTCGGCGACATCGAGTGGTTCGACGCCGCGTACCGCGTGTATCTCGTCGCCCTGTTCGGCGGCGGCACCGTGCTGTGGATCAGCAGTTCGATCAGCGACACCACCGTGTCGGACCAGGCCGTGGCTGACATCGCCAGGAATGGCCCGGCGCTGATCGGCCTCGTCACCACACTGGCCTTTCTCGCCGCGCTGCGCAGCGGTGCACAGGGTGGCCCGCTCGCCCTGGAAGCGCCCGATGTCGCCTACGTGATGCTCTCACCGGTCGATCGGATGCGAGCTCTGCTCCGCCCCGCCACGCAACGGGCCCGGAGTGCGGCGGCGCTCGGCGGAACCTTCGGCGCGATCGTCGGTCAGTTGGCCGGCAGACGACTGCCCGGCACCGCCTTGGCGTGGGCAGCCAGCGGCGCTGCGTTCGGCATCACCACTGCCTTGCTGTGGGCCGGCACCGCGCTGATCGCCCACGCCATCCGGATTCCCCTGTGGCTGGCCACCTCGATCGGCCTGGTCGGCTTGGCGTGGCAGGGCGCGGCGTTGGCCTGGCATCTACCCGGGCCAACCAACCTCGACGGCAGCCTGGCCATGTGGGGCTGGCGGCAGCATCCGATCGATCTTGTCGCGCCACTGCTGGCCGTCATCGTGCTGCTTGTCGGCGTGGGCATGCTGCAACAGACCTCGCTCGATGCGCTTGCCCGGCGCAGCAGCCTGGTCGCCCAGCTCCGTTTCGCCGTCACCATGCAGGACCTACGCACCGTCATTTTGCTGCGGCGGCAGTTGAACCAGGAACAGACCCGCGGTACGCCGTGGATGTCGGTGCCACGATGGATCCGCCAGCCGATACCCCGGCGCGGCGTCGCCAGCGTGGCTCGCTTTCCGGCAACTCGACTCGTGCGAATGACAGCCTTCGCGGCGATGGCAGGCGTCATGCAAGCGATGGTCGTGCGTGGCACCACGCCTGCGCTCATCGGCACAGCGCTGATGCTGTTCGTCCTGGGACTCGAAGCGATGGAGCCACTGTCGCAAGAGGTCGACCAACCCGACCGCACCGAGTGTCTGCCGATCGAGCGCGGCGAGTTGCTCGTGCGCCACCTCGTTGCTCCGGCCATCGCCCTCGTGCCGTTCGCCGTTGTTACCGCGGCCAGCGCGGTTGCCGCGCTCGGCACGACCAGGGCCATTGCGCCAGCCGCCATCCTGGCCCTGCCGACGATTCTCGCGGGTGCCGGTGGTGGTGTGGTCAGTATCGTGCACGACGCGCCCGACCCTGCCAAGGGATCTTCGCAGCAGGCCTTCGTTCCGCCGGAGATGGCCGGCATATCGAGCGCGATGCGCATCGGCCTGCCGATCCTGATCAGCGCACTCGCCGCCAGCACGATCCTGCTCGTCCGCCAGGCCGAACGGCTCGGCAACTCGCCCACCGGTGCCGCACTGCGCGGCGCGGTGGGCGCGTGCCTGTTGATCTTCCTCATCGCCTACTGGGTTCGGCGGCGAGACCATTGGCGGCGCAAGATTCGCCAGTTCATGTCCGATGGCCAGAACTACACCAAGCAGCAGCGGAGCACCCCGGCATGACCGAACTGGCAACTCGCCAATTGATGAAGACCTACGGCGATCGGCCGGCACTGGAGCCGCTGACACTCGACATTGCTTCGGGAGCGAAGGTGGCCCTTGTCGGCCACAACGGCAGCGGCAAGACCACGTTGATGAAGATGGCGGCCGGGCTCCTCGATCCCTCCGAGGGCAGTGTGTTGATCGGTCGCCACGCCGCGGGCAGCCAAGAGGCTCGCCGGTTGCTGTCGTGGCTCAGCGATTCGCCGACGTTCTACGACGATTTGTCCTTGTGGGAGCACCTCGAGTTCGTCGCCCGGTTGCACGGCGTCACCGATTGGCAAGCACGCGCCGAAGAGCTGTTGGAGCAGATCGGGCTCAGCACTCGGCGCGACGACATCCCGACGACGTTCAGCCGCGGCCTTCGCCAAAAGGCCGCGATCAGTCTGGCATTCATCCGACCCTTCCAATTGATGCTGGTCGACGAGCCCTTCGTCGGCCTCGACGAGCCCGGGAAGCAAGCGCTGCTGACCATGCTCGATGCGGCGTCACGGCGCGGCGCGACCATGATGATCGCAACACACGAACTGGCATTCGTGAAGCAGGTCGGCCGCTTGTTGGCGCTGCGCGACGGCGAGTTGGTGTACGACGGCGCGCCCTCCGACACCGACGTGCACGCCCTCGTGCTTCCCAGCTGAGGCGGACCTTCGAAAAGTCGTCGTCAACCTGTTACCCGAGGTGATCGCAACGGCCGTCGCGGACACTACGCTCTCGGTTCATGCAGGAATTCGAATCGATCAGCTCCTCGTCCTACGATCCGTCGGCTCTCGCCGCCAAGCTCACGGCCAAGGCCGCTGAGGGTTGGTCAGTCGTCGCCATCGTCCCGACGGGTGGCGATGTCACCGCGTTCTTGTCCCGCGACAAGGGTGGCGATGGCGATTCGGTAAAGGCGACCGAGGAAAAGCCCGCCGATTCAAAAGCAGGCGAGCCAACCGCGCTCGACAAGCCCGGCGACGACAAGCCCGGCGACGACAAGCCCGCCGACGAGGCTCCTGCACCCGTGCTGCCTGCCAAGACCGGCTCAGAACCCAAGCCCGAAGCCGTCAGCGAGCCGTCAGGATGGGCAATCGCTCCCGAGCCCGTCACGCCCGAGCCGACCGGCGTGCAGCCGACCATCGGCATCCAGCCGACGTCGACCTACCAACCCGCAGTCAC
>JANOJI010000375.1:0-1650 GCA_031408175.1 Ilumatobacteraceae bacterium | reverse complement strand
ACAGCGACGATCACGCTCTCGCCCGCTGCGACCATGGCTGAGATTGCCCCGGCCTCGGCGCACGAGCCCTGGGGATACGCAGCATTCTCGACGTTGCAACCGGAGAAGACCCGTCCGCTGGAAGTGCGCACCGCGGCACCGACGCGAAAGCGTGAATACGGCGCGTGTGCGTTGGCCTGCACGGCAAGCGCCGCAGCGAAGAGATCATCGGTATCAGACGCCATCAGCTACTCACAGTAGGCACATCCGCGACCGGTTGTATCGTCGTGCGCCACCCTGCTGCCACCGACACGACCCATCCGTTGCCGGTGAAGGTTTCTCCGGGCGCGAGTAGATCGTCGAATGGCGGAAGGCCGATGAGCGGGGTCTGCGTTCGAGTCGCGTCGCTGCCCTCGATGAGATGGACCGCCACACCAGTCGCCGGGAGGTGGTCGTTGAACCCGTCGGCCGTCAGTAGCTCGACGGTGATGAATCTGTGGTCGTCGAGTTCGACAACAGCAACCTGCGTGCCCAGCGAGCCGGTGGATGCTGCAAGCGCGATCGTTCCGCCAGTTGGAGGGATCACCACGACGGCCTCTCTCGGCAGCCACCCGACGGCCAGCAGGTTGATGGCCAAGGTGTCGGGAGCATCGCGACGACTGGGTTTCACAGATCGCGGTGCAGCACTGTTGCTCATGACGTCCAGGGCGCTGAGATTTGGTTCGCTCAACGATTCGTCATAGCCACTGTGCGGCCAACCGAGTGCATGCCCGACTTCATGCTCGATCAGGTCCATCGGCGGCCGGTCGCCCCATTGTGAGCTGAAGTCTGCCGCGCCGACGTATGCCGATCGTCGGGTTGCCGAGGCGGGGCACGGTGGTGCCGTGCAATCGCCGCCAGGGTTGCCGAAGCCACCCGGCTGTGTGGCGTTGTGTTCCGCATCGGCAACCACGATCACGCCGTGGGCGCTCGTGCTTGACGCCACGAGGGCCATGTCGACACATGCCTGTGGTTCGTCCGTTGCACCGATCGTCACTTCGCCACCCGAGGTGAACTGCGGACGATACTCGCCGTGCGACAACGTATCGAAGTAGTTGCCGACCTTGTCGTCGAGAATGGCCGACACTGTGTCGAGCTCCAGCGGCAGCCGCAATGGCAACCCCGCGTACACGACCGATTGGGTGTTGGCTGGCACATGACACACAAAGACCTCCCACGGATCGTTGCCCTTGGTCAGCCATCTCGTCTGCTTGCCAAAATCCGCCACGCCCTGTACCGCTGGCGGCAGCACCGCCGACGGTGAACTGCACCCAACGATCATGAGAAGCCCCACCAGCAATGGTCGTCGCACGACGAGAGGCTATGTGCGCAGGTGCCTTGATCCATGACACGATGTCACGATGGCTGCTCCCTCTCTTCGCCACCGATTGCTGAGCAATCCGGTCGTTCGGACCGTTCTGTCGTTGTGGGCGTGGCTGATGCTCGGCGTGGTCATCATCGTGTGGGTGCCGCTGGTCGCGGTGGTGCGGATTGTCACGGCGCCGTTCGACAAAGGTCGCTACGCGGCGGGCTATCTCTTCCGCAAGCTGACGGTCGTTCACCAGTGGCTCAATCCGTTGTGGAGATTTCGCACGTCGGGCGTCAAGATCAGCGATCCACGACGTCCGTACA
>JANOJI010000372.1:0-3888 GCA_031408175.1 Ilumatobacteraceae bacterium | reverse complement strand
GGCCTTCATGCCATCGAAGGCAGCGCGAATTTGGCCGAGCACCTTGCCCTCGGTCTCGCCGGCCTCGCGTTCCTCCAGCGTTTCGCCGACGCACACGATCGGCGTCATCGCGTGGCGCTGTACTGCGGCCACCTTCTTGGCAACATCCTGGTCGGTCTCACCAAAGAGTTGGCGGCGTTCGCTGTGCCCAACAATGACGTACTGCACATTCAACTTGGCGAGAAATACCGGCGAGATCTCACCAGTGAACGCTCCGTTGTCTTCCCAATGACAAGTCTGGGCGCCAACGGCGAACTGCAATTTGTCGGCATCGATCACCGTCTGCACGCTGCGGATGTCGGTGAACGGTGGATGGATGCTGACGTCGACCTGCTCGAGGTCGTCCTTGCCGACCAGGTAGGCCAGCTTCTGCACACACTGAATGGCCTCGAAGTGGTTGTGGTTCATCTTCCAGTTCGCGGAGATCAACGGCCTACGCATTGGGTGCACCGCGCAGCGCTTCCAGCCCGGGTAGATCGCCGAACTCGAGGAGTTCGAGCGAGGCTCCCCCGCCGGTCGACACATGGTCAACCTCGTCGTCGAGCCCGAATTGGGCGAGCGCAGCGGCACTATCGCCGCCGCCAACCACGGAGAACGCCTTCGTGTCGGCAATGGCCTGGGCAACCGTGCGAGTGCCCGCCTCGAACCGCGGATCCTCGAACATGCCCATCGGCCCATTCCAGAAGACCGTGCGAGCCTCGATGATCACGTCGCTGAACGCCGCCGCCGTGCCGGGCCCGATATCGAGCCCCTTGGCACCGTCGGGAAGGTTGATGCCGAACGTCGAGAAGTTTCCCGCGGCATCGAGGCCAACGAGATCCTGCGGCAGATGAATGGTCTTGCCGCCCGAGGCGGAATCGGCCAGAAGGCGCCTGCAAGTGTCGACCTGATCCGGTTCCCACAACGAGTCGCCGATCTGGTGGCCAAGCGCGGCGAGGAACGTGAAACACATCGCCCCGCCAATGACGAGCTCGTCGACGACCTTGAGCAATGCCTCGACCACACCGAGCTTGTCGCTGATCTTGGCCCCACCCAGCACGGCGACGAACGGTCGCTTCGGCTCGTTTCGTAGCCCAAGCAGAACGTCGACCTCTTTCTGCATCAACAGACCCATGGCCGACGGCAGCGTGCGTGGTGGCCCGACGATCGAGGCGTGTGCACGGTGGCATGCACCGAACGCGTCATCGACATAGGCATCGATGCCCTCGACCAGTGACGCGACGAACGTCGGGTCGTTGCCTTCCTCGCCTGGATCGAATCGCAGGTTCTCCAACAGCTCGGCACTCGGCGCAAGTTCGGCGAGTCGGGCCCTGACGGCATCCATCGAGTACTTCGGATTCGGCTCGCCGTTCGGTCGCCCGAGGTGCGATGCGCACACCACGTGAGCACCGCGGCTCGAGAGCCACTCGATCGTCGGAAGTGCCGCGCGGATGCGGAAATCGTCGGTGATCGAGCCGTTGTCCATCGGCACGTTGAAATCTGTGCGGACCAGTACCCGCTTGCCACGCACGTCGATCAGACCTGCCAGCGTGGGAATGCTTTTCATCGCCTCTTCTTCGGCATCTTGCTGTAGGCGTACAGCGTCGTGTCGATGAGACGGTTCGAGTACCCCCATTCATTGTCGTACCACGCCAGAACCTTGACCATCTTGCCCATGCTCATCGTGAGCCCGGCATCGAAGATGCTGCTGTGCGGATCGGTGACGATGTCGCTGGACACGATCGGATCGTCGCAGTAGCGCAAGATGCCCTTCAACGGCCCGCTCGCCGCGGCCTTTTTGAACGCAGCGTTGATCTGCTCGACCGATGCGGCCTTGGTCAGGTTGGCCGTGAAGTCGACGATCGAGCCAGTGGGCACAGGTACACGCAGCGAGGTGCCATCGAGCTTGCCCTTCATGGACGTCAACACCAAGCTGGTGGCGCGTGCCGCTCCCGTCGAGGTGGGAATGATGTTGATCGCCGCGCCCCGGGCACGACGGAAATCGCGATGCGGGCCATCGACCAGGTTCTGGTCTCCG
The DNA here is from genome assembly GCA_031408175.1 of Ilumatobacteraceae bacterium. GTDB lineage: Bacteria > Actinomycetota > Acidimicrobiia > Acidimicrobiales > Ilumatobacteraceae > JAENVT01. The sequence continues at coordinate 1,832 of JANOJI010000372.1, read as the reverse complement.
GTATAAGCGTGGATGGTCTGCATCAGGCCCTGCTCGACTCCGAAGGCATCGTCGAGCACCTTGACCATCGGCACGAAGCAGTTGGTGGTGCAACTCGCGTTGGAGATCACCTTCTGCGTCTTGAAATCGAAAGCCTTGTGGTTGACGCCGTAGACCAGCGTGGCGTCTGCACCGTCGCATGGCGCCGACACGATCACCAGCGGAGCGCCACCTGCCAGGTGCCCGGCAGCTGCGTCGCGCTTGTTGAAGTGACCGGTCGACTCGATCACCACGTCGACTCCGGCCTCGGCCCAGGGGAGGTTCTTCGGGTCACGCTCCGAGAACACCTTGATCACATCGTCGCCGACGGAGATGCCGTCCTTGTGCGACTTGACGGTATAGGGAAGCACGCCGAGCACGGAGTCGTACTTCAACAGGTGGGCCATCTCGTCGAGCGAGCCGAGATCGTTGACAGCGACGAAGTCGATGTCGGCGCCTCGCTGCTTGGCAGCACGAAAGAAGTTGCGGCCAATTCGACCAAAGCCATTGATACCGACACGAACGGTCATGCGCGGTGATTCCTTTCACAGACAGCGGAATAGCTGAGGATAGTGGCTCAGCGGGCGATGTCGCGGTGCCCGGTGGTCACCGCTATGCCGCGACCACGGAGTCGTGCTGCGAGGTCTTCCGCGACGGCAACGCTTCGGTGACGCCCACCGGTGCATCCCATCGCAATCGTCAGGTAGCTCTTGCCCTCGGCTTCGTAGGCGGGCACGAGGGGGACGATCATCGCCTCGAAACCGTCCAGGAACTGCGAAGCATGCGACCGCTCCAGCACGAAGTCGCGCACTGAAGGGTCGTGACCCGTCAGTGGTCGCAGAGCCTCCTCCCAATGCGGATTCGGAAGGAAACGCACGTCCATGATGATGTCGGCGTCGAGGGGCAGGCCGTACTTGTAACCGAAGCTCTCGATCGCGACCTGCAGCCGCTGCCCGTCACCGGCCTGATCGAACGCGCCGATCAGCTTGGCCTTCAACTGATGAATGTTCAGTTCCGTCGTGTCGATCACGAGATCGGCAGCATCCTTCACCGGATCGAGAAGGGAACGCTCCAGCTCGATCGCTTCCACCAAACCTTCGGCCTCGGCATCGAGTGGGTGCTTGCGTCGCGACGAGTCGTAGCGCTTCACCAATTCGGCCGTCGTGGCATCGAGGAACACGACGCGCACACGATGTCCGGCACCCCGCAGTGCGGCAACCTTGGGAAGGACGTCGATGTGTTGCCGACCCGACACCAGCGCCAAGCGTTCGATGTCGCTTCCGGGCTTGCTCGCCAATTCGACAATGGTGTCGACCAACGATGTCGGGAGGTTGTCGATCACATACCACCCGAGGTCCTCGAGCACCGCTGCGGCACCTGAACGCCCGGCGCCCGACAATCCGGTGATCAGCACGATGTCGGCCACTACGCGAACATCGTATTCCCTATTGCTTCCGAGTTCGGAGATAGAGCAATCGCGGGATGGTTGCAGCGTCGAGATACTCGCGGGCTCGTTCGAGGAACCCGGCCGGTGGCGCAGGCTCGAGCATTCGCTCGATCAGCAGGCGGTTCTCGGCCAGGGCGTTGACGTACCGGCCGAGCGGTCGGTGAATGAACGGGATGAACACGTCTTTCTCGACCTCCTCGTCGCCTTCGTGTTCGACGAGATAGGCGCCGATCCGCCAGTACTGCTCGGGAGGGTCGAGCACGTGGTCGTCGATCCATCCGCTGTTCGGCGTCTGCAGCAATGGATGGTTGAGAAAGAAGCAGAACCGGCCGCCCGGTTGCAGAACCCGCGCCACTTCGGCGATGGC
>JANOJI010000361.1:0-5303 GCA_031408175.1 Ilumatobacteraceae bacterium | reverse complement strand
CGGTGTAGTAGATCTGGAAGAGGCCGTAGCAGCAGTAGTTCTTCACCGTCGGGATGAGGTTGCTCTCGCGGGTGGCGATGCGGATGGCCTCGTCCTCGAGGTCGTCGGGCCACACGTCGCGGATGATCTGCGCCACCTGCGCCTTGGTATAGGTGTTGGGCGGCGAGGGCGGCTGTGTATTCGCCGGTGCCGTGGTTGCCGGCGGGGTGGTCGGTTGTGTGGTGGCCGGCTTGGGCTGCGTGGTTGCGGGTTGGGTAGTCGACGGTGCTTTGGTGGTGGGCGGGCCAGGGTCGCTGGCGCCCGACGGCAGGCAGATGCTCTTGCCCGGCAGCAGCAGCGTGTTGATCGTGGCGTTGTTGGCGGCAAGCAGCGACTTCATCGACACCTTGGCCCTGCTGGCAATCGTCGACCAGGCATCACCCTTGACAATCGTGTACGTCGACGCGCACGCCTGAGCGGCGGACTGCGTGGCCGCGGCGGGTGCCGCCGTCGAGGGGACTGTCGTGACCTTCGGCGCCGCTTTCTTCGCGGCGGTGGTCGGTGGCGCGGTTTGGGCGACCGTGGCGATCACGGCCTCGGTTGGCGCGGGCGTGATCGGTGCTGCGGTGGTCGCCAGGATCGTGGTCGGCGCTGCGGTCTCGGGAGGGAGTGTCGCGACCGTCGGGGCCGGCGCTGGCAACTGGCCGACCAGCACCGGGTCGTCGCCTTGGATCACCGAGGCTCGCACCTGCTGCTCGTCGGCGCGCAGGCTGAGCGCGAACGGTACGAGCAGCACCGTGACACCCACCATCAGCCCGATGCGGGTCAATAGCGGGTTGCGAGGAAGGTGCAGCGCCGGCATCGGCCTGGTGCGATCGGCGCGTACCACCGGCACCATCCGGGTATCGGTGTGGGCGCGGGTGCCGACCTGCGTGCGCTTCAACTGCCGGGTGGGTTCGTCGTTCCAGAACCCGAATGGATCGTCGGAGTTGTCGTGCTGCATGGTGTACTCACCCCTCCGGGGCGCCGCCGTGGACCCTGAAGGTCGTTCAGATACCTCTTTGTCTACTCCGGTTGTCACACAAATGCAACATTGGGGTAACCGGGCTTCCACTGAGTGGAACAAGAACGGGCCGGTGGCTGAACCACCGGCCCGTCATGGCGGAGAGGGTGGGATTTGAACCCACGGACCACTTGAAGGCGGTCCCCGCATTAGCAGTGCGGTCCATTCGACCTGGCTCTGGCACCTCTCCTAGCGAACGCTGAGGCTATCGCAGCGATTGGCAGCGTCCCCACTGCGAATTCCGGACCCGGTTTCCGCCTTCCACCGGCTGATGTGCATCTGTGAAGTGGAATGGAGAGGGAGATGGAACACGAGGTCATATGCTGCCAGTTGGGTGCTAGCGGGTGAAGGTGACGGAGTCTGTGAACACAACGCGTGCGGAGGCGTTACGGCCATTGCTGGCTTCGACGCGAAGCGGCTTCCGGCCCTCATCGCGGTCGCGGGTGCGGATTGCGGTTGGAACGCTGTTGTCGTTGATCGCCGTCGGTGTGGTGTTGCTCGTATTCTCGACCTCCGATAGGCGGGTCGCCGTCCTGCAAGTGGTGCGGGATTTGCCTGCCGGCGCACAGATCACCTCCGACGATCTTCGTTCGATCGAGTTGTCGACGGATCCATCGCTGGCGGTGGTGCAGACCGCCGACATTTCAGCAGTGGTAGGCCAGTACACCAAGGTTCGCGTTGTCGCGGGCGGACTGCTCGCAACCGGTTTGCTGCAGGCAGGGCCTCTGGTCACGCCCGGTTCGGCCGTCGTCGCGGTGACGATTCCCTCCGGCGAACTGCCTTCCGGTCTGCGGGAACGGTCGCGGGTACAGATCGTCATTCCCACAACCGACGACGAAGTTCCGCTGGCCTCGGTCGCCGGCCGGGTCGTTGGCCTGCCAGATGCCCCCGATTCGGTCACCGGTCAACTGTCGGTCTCGCTCGAAGTCTCGGCGGTCGATGCGGTTGTGGTGGCGAGCGCCACCAGAGTTCGAGTAGTCCTCCTCGACCCGGGGCTCGACATGGCAGGGAACTCACCATGAGCCTCGTCGCCGTGGTCGGCGACGGTTGCACCACAACCGCGTTGGGCATGGCGGCTGTCTGGCCACATGGCGAGCCGTGCATCGTGGCCGAATTCGATCCCGCTGGCGGATGTCTGGCGGCGTGGCTCGACGTGCCCCGGTCACCCGGTCTCGCGGAGGTCGCCGCGTCGTCCACTCCGGGCTCGTGGTCGACCATTCAGTCGATGCTGCAGCGGGCACAGTGCGGTGTTGACGTCCTGGTGGCACCGACACGTGCAGTCGAAGCAGCGGCAGTTGTGCTCGCGGCGACGCCGTCGGTGTTGCCGGTGCTGTCGGCGCTCGAATCCCCGGTCGTCATCGCGGATGGCGGTCGGCTTCGTGGCGGGCTGTCGCCGTTGGCCAGTCAGGCGAGCATCGTCATCGTCGCCCACCACCAGCATTCGGGTTCAGCCGCGGCCGCAGTGCTCGGCCTCGAGCGGGTGGCGGACCTCGTCGCGCAACTCACCGTTCGCTCGATCCCGTGCGCCGTCGCCTTGATCGGAGTTCGGCCGTACACGGCCGACGAAGTCGCAGCGTTCGTTCACGCCGACACCGTTATCGCGCTCGCTCACGATCCGTGGGCTGCCGCCGTGCTTGCCGGTCGTGCTGGTTCTGCAGTTCGCCTGCGGAGATCGCCGTTGATGCGGTCACTCGCCGAGTTGGTCGGCGTGGTGTCTGCCAGGCTTCGATTCAACGCCGTCGCCGTCTGGCCGCGGCCATGTGACAATCGACCGGTCGATGATCGCTCGTGACTGTCGACCGTGTAGTGGTCCGCGAACTGACGGCTCGACTGTCGGGCCGACTGGTCGAAGCGATCGAGAGTGACACTCCCTCGATAACTATGTCCGGATTCGGCACGGACGACGGACTCCGCCGCGTCGGCTTGCGCGAGGACCGGGCTCGGCTCGAATTGCTGATGGGACGCTGGATGGCCGAGGAGATTGCCCGCATCAACCAGACACGGCTGCAGCGCGGCGACGGTCTGCTCGATGACTACTCCGAACGCAGCCTGCGCGCCGCTGCATATGCCGAGACAGTGGGAGCCGGTCCTCTCGAGCCGTACATGCATGACCCCGAGGTCGAGGAGATCGATGTCAACTCTCATCGCGTGACGTGGGTGTCCTACTCCGATGGCCGCAAGCAAAACCTTGGCCAGTTGTGGGACTCGGCCGACGACCTGTACGCCTTTCAGCGCCGGCTGACACTGTCGATGGGCGTGGCGGAGTCACGCCTCGACGAGCAGTCGCCGATGGTGACACTGCAGGCCCCCGACGGTTCGCGTGTGGTGATGGTGCTCGGTGGTCCTGGCCGTAGCGGTGTCTCATCGGAACCGCGGATCGCCATTCGACGTTTCACGGTCAACAGTGTCGGCCTTGACGGGTTGGCAGTTCGCGGACTGTTTCCACGGTGGCTCGTGCCCCAGCTGGAGGCACTTGTTCAGGCGGGCATGACGATTCTGATCTCCGGTGGACCAGGCGCCGGCAAGACCACACTCCTGAAGGAGTTGCTTGGCGCGGTATCGCCTCTGGAACGCATCGTCACGGTGGAGAAAGGCCTCCTCGAGCTGCGACTCGAGGATGATCCTCGCCACCCGGATGCTCCCGCGCTGTACACACGTCAGGCCAATACCGAGGGCCGAGGTGCGGTGACCGCCCGCGAACTGGTCGAACTGACCCGCCGGCTGAACCCCGACCGGGTCATTGTCGGCGAGTTGGTGGAAGACGAGGCGTTGGAGATGCTCGACGTGGCATCGATGTGCAAGCGCGGTTCCATGGCCACGATCCACTCTCACACCGTCGAGGCGGTGCTCAGTCGCCTGGCCTTCTATGTGGCGAAGAGCAACACCAAGTTGCCCGAGTACGCAGTGTGGAGTCTCATCGCCGAGACGATCGACTTCGTGATCCACATCGACTTGGTTCGAAACACCGACACCGGTGCTCCGCAGCGTTGCGTCACCTCGATCGTTGAATATGGCGGGCGAGGCGAGAGCGGTGGGGTGCGCTCGACGGAGACATGGGGCATGAACGAACTCAGCCAGTTCGTGCAGCGAAATCCATTGTCAGAGCACCATCTCCGCAGGCTGCGGCTTGCGGGGATTCGCGACGGGCTGTTCGTTCCCAACGACGGGATGGTGGCCCTATGAATCGCGATGAGTTGTTGCTGGCCATGGCCGGTGTGATGTTCGTCATTGGCCTCGCCGTAGTGCGGTCGGGGTGGCACAACCTGCCTGGTCCTCGTCGGGCACGATCAACGGTGCGGCTGCCGGCTGTCGTGACTGTTGCCACCGCCTCGCTCGTGGCCGTGGTCTCGGGATGGATCATCCCCTCCGTCGTGGTCGGCGCCATCGCCGGCTGGCTGGCCCACTCCATGCGCCGCCGCCGTTCGGGTGTCGACGTCAGTGTCGAACGGACTGAGGCGTTGGCGTCGTGGGTCGAGAACGTGCGCGACGTGCTGCAATCCGGCAATCAGCCCGTTGGCGCAATCGGTGCGACGACGGAAACGTGCCCGCCCTCGATTCGCCCGCAGGTGCGTTTGTTGTTTGCTCGTCTTTCGGCGGGTCAGCCCCCCGAGGTTGTCTTCCGACGATTTGCCGACGAGATGGATGAACCGCTCGCGGATCTCGTGGCAGTCGGCCTTTTGATCGCAGTCTCTCGGGGTGCGGAAACCGAGGATGTGCTGTCGGCCCTCGCCGCGCAGGCCAGGCATCAGGCCGATCGCCGTCGCATCGTCGAGGCGGAGCGAGCCCCCATGCGCCGCGAGGTCGTGATGGTCTCGCTCGTCATGTGTGCACCGCCGGCGTAGGCCTCCGCGTTGTCGAAGAAGGTCACCCCGGCGGCGTGGGCGGCCTCGATGCAATCGCGCGCCTTGGCGACGTCGAGCTGGGGCCCGAAGGACACCCAGGAACCGAAGGACAGCACACTCACCTTGAGGCCGGACTGGCCGAGTCGTCGATGCTCCATGGCGCCCTGTCTACCCCGTACCCTCCCGAGATGGTCTCCGAGCTCTTCGACGCCGCCGCCTGGGATGCCGTACCGGGCTTCGAGCTCGCGGACATCACCTACCACCGGGCGAAGGCCCACGGCACGGTGCGGGTGGCGTTCAACCGTCCCGAGGTGCGCAACGCCTTCCGTCCCGCCACCGTCGACGAGCTCTACCGGGTCCTCGACCACGCGCGGCAGACGTCCGACGTGGGCTGCGTGCTGCTCACCGGCAACGGTCCG
>JANOJI010000352.1:0-3384 GCA_031408175.1 Ilumatobacteraceae bacterium | reverse complement strand
GGGCTCGGCTCGCGGCCGTCGCTCGGCTACGCGGGCGAGAAGTATGAGATGGGACTCGAGGCGATCGAGGAGATCGAGGTGATTGCCGCAGATCTCGCGTGCCGCGTCTTCAACGCGCGGTTCGCCGAGATTCGCATCGGGTCGGGGGCTCTCGCGAACCTCTATGCGTTCATGGCCACGTGCCGGCCGGGCGACTCGATCATCGTCCCGCCGGCGACGGTCGGAGGCCACATCACCCACCGCCCAGCAGGTGCCGCCGGGCTGTACGGCCTCGATATCCACGAGTGTCCCATCGATGCTCGTCGCTTCACCATCGATGTCGACGGTCTCGCCAAACTGACTGAGCGAGTGCGACCGAAACTCATCACCATGGGCGCCAGCCTCAACCTGTTGCCGCACCCAGTTGAAGCGGTGCGCGAGATCGCCGATTCCGTGGACGCGGCGGTGCTGTTCGATGCTGCGCACGCATGCGGCATGTTCGCCGGAAAGGTGTGGCCCAACCCGCTCGACCTCGGCGCCGACCTGATGACCATGAGTACCTACAAGAGCCTGGGCGGGCCAGCGGGTGGCCTGTTGTTGACCAACCGACCAGATCTCGCCGAGCGCATCGATGCGATCGCCTATCCGGGGTTGACCGCCAATTTCGACGCCGGCAAGACGGCGTCGCTGGCGATCACGTTGCTCGACTGGCTGGATGGTGGGCACGAGTATGCGATCGCGATGACCTCGACGGCCGCCGCACTTGCCCACGCCCTTGCCGAGTTGGGCATGCCCGTGTTCTCGACCGAGGAGGGCTACACGACGTCGCATCAGTTCGCCGTCGATGCCACGCAGTGGCGCGGCGGGCATCAGGCTGCACTCACGTTGCGCGACGCCAACATCCTGTCATGTGCAATCGGTCTGCCCGGCGGCGATGAATGGTCGGGGCTGCGACTAGGGACTCCCGAGATCGTGCGCTGGGGCATGACCGCTGCCGACATGTCGGAGCTCGCAGGCCTGATCGTTGAAGCGCTGCGCGGCGATGCTTTGGCCGTCGCCGCTGCGACCACAGCCTTCAGGTCGCGATTCACGACGTTGCACCACATTCACACCTAACTTCGCTTGGCGCGCACCTGCTTCGTCACCAACCAGTTGTTCTTGCCGAGTGGACGGGTGCGGGCGAATCCTTGCGGCTCGAACATCGCGATGGTCGCGTTGTGCAGGAACGAGTTGCATTGGCGCTATTCGACGCAGCGTTTGACGACTCCGGCCCCGCATCGGGGCGCCAGTCATCAGACGCACTGATCACGCAGGTGCGCTTGACGACTCGAGCCCCTATGCGGGGCGCCAGTCATCAAACGCCGTGGACCAACTCCAGAAAGCGCCGAACTAGGCGATACTCGCCGGCCCCCGCTCGGGTCACAAGTCCTGGAAGGTTTCGTCCATCAGATCGGCGAGTTCTTGATCGTGGATTGCCTTGGTACCGGTCGCCGGGCTGCCGCTTTCGACGCGCGAAACATGCCGCAGGTCGTAGCCGCGTTCCTTGACGCGCCACGTGCGCGCCTCGACGAAGTTCCACGCGCCCATGTTCTCCGGCTCTTCCTGCAGCCACACCAGGTCGCGAGCGTTGGGGTATCGGGCCAGCACCTCGAGCATGCGTTCGGCCGGGAACGGATACAACTGTTCGACCCGTACGACAGCGACTGGTGCCGACCGGCGATCGCGCTCGGCCATGGCGTCCCAAACGATCTTGCCGCTGCAGAACACCAACCGTCGGATGGAATCGTGGTCGGTGATGGTCGGATCGTCGAGCACCTCCTCGAACGAGCCGGTCGTAAGATCGACGACCGGCGACCGGCTCTCCTTCATGCGCAACGGCGCCTTCGGCGTGAAAAGCACCAGCGGCTTGAGCACGTCGCGGCGTACCTGGCGGCGCAACAGGTGGAAGTACTGTGCGGCCGTTGTGGCGTTGCAGACCTGGATGTTGTCGTCGGCGCACGACTGCAGGAACCGCTCGATGCGTGCCGACGAGTGCTCGGGACCCTGGCCCTCGAAGCCATGCGGCAGCAGCAGCACGAGACCGTTCAACTGACCCCACTTGTCTTCAGCCGCGACGAGGTACTGGTCGATGATCGTCTGCGCGCCATTGATGAAGTCACCGAACTGGGCTTCCCACATCACCAACGCTTCGTGGTGGGCATGGGCGTAGCCGTATTCGTATCCGAGAGCGGCGTACTCGCTGAGGAGGCTGTCGTACACCCAGAATCGTGCGGACGCTCCGTCGAGGGTGTTGAGCGGAATCCAATCGTTCTCGTTCTCGTAGTCGATCAACGCCGCGTGTCGCTGGCTGAACGTGCCGCGACGACTGTCCTCGCCTGCCAGACGCACGGGCGTACCCTCGAGCACCAGCGAGCCGATGGCCAGTGCTTCGGCCGTGGCCCACTCGACCTCACCCAGCTCGTGATAGGTCTTGGCCCGATTGTCGAACTGGCGAACCAGCTTGGGGTGCGGCGTGAAGTCGGCCGGATACGCGGTGAGGTGCTCGAAGATCGCGTCGAGCCGGTCACGGTCGACGCCGGTGGCCACGTGAGGCAGCACCCCGACAGGCTTTGGCGGCCTTGGCGCTTTGAAGACATCGGGCGCCTGAGCTCGAGTCTGGTCCAATGCGACCTGCAACTTGCTCTGGAAGTCGGCCAACGCACCCTCGGCCTCTTCGACGGTCAGCTCGCCGCGCTTGACGAGCGCCTCGACGTAGAGCTTGCGCACGCTGCGCCGCTCGGCGATCGCTTTGTACATCAGCGGCTGGGTGTAACTGGGATCGTCGCCCTCGTTGTGACCGTGACGGCGGTAGCAGACCATGTCGATGACGACGTCTTTGTGGAAGGTCTCGCGGTACTCGAACGCCAGTTGGGCAACTCGTACGCACGCCTCCGGATCGTCACCATTGACGTGAAAGATCGGCGCCTGCACCGTCTTGGCCACGTCGCTGCAATACAGCGAACTGCGCGCGTACTGCGGGCTGGTCGTGAAGCCGATCTGGTTGTTGATGATGAGGTGGACGGTGCCACCGACTCGGTAGCCCTTGATGTCGCTCATCGCCAGACACTCGGCAACGATGCCTTGGCCGGCAAATGCGGCGTCGCCGTGCAGCAGGATCGGCAGCGTCGGAAAGGAGCCCGGCGGATCGATGCGATCCTGCATGGCTCGCATCATGCCCAACACGATCGGATCGACCGTCTCGAGGTGGCTGGGATTGGCGGCCAACTCGACGCGGATGTCGGCGCCGCTCGGGCTCTCGTACTTGCCGGTTGCGCCGAGGTGGTACTTCACGTCGCCGGAACCCTGCACCGAGACCGGGTCAATGTGGCCTTCGAACTCTTTGAAGATTTGGTCGTAGCTCTTGCC
>JANOJI010000348.1:0-5661 GCA_031408175.1 Ilumatobacteraceae bacterium | reverse complement strand
ATCGTATGTGTCGGGGATGCCACGATGACTGCCGTGATGAACGTGGTGGCAGGCGACGACAAACACGACCGATGCTCGTGGGGATCGTCGACGCCCGACTACATCGCCTATCACGACACCGAGTGGGGCTTCGGCGTCGGCGACGATCAGCGCCTGTTCGAGAAGCTGTGCCTCGAGGGGTTCCAATCCGGTCTGTCGTGGTTGACCATTCTTCGCAAGCGCGAGAACTTTCGTGCCGCGTTCGCCGGGTTCGACCCGCGTCTGGTCGCCGACTTCGAGGAGAACGACGTCGACCGATTGCTGGGTGATGCGGGCATCGTGCGCCATCAGGGCAAGATCCGCTCGACGATCAACAACGCGTCACGCGCACTCGAATTGATCGACGAGTTCGGCTCGATCGCCAGCTACATGTGGCCGCACGCAACGTTCGTCGATCCGCCCACGGAGTTGCCGCCGTTGACACCCACTTCGACGGCGATCTCCAAGGATCTCAAGCGCCGCGGCTGGACGTTCGTCGGCCCGACCACCGTCTACGCGTTCATGCAGGCGATGGGCCTGGTCAACGACCATCTCGACGGGTGTTGGGTCCGGCAACGATCCGAGCGGGCCCGGCGCAAGGTGTACCGCCAATACGGAAAGGGTGCGAAACCAGCATGAGCGACCTCGATCACTTCCAGGCGATGAGCTTCGATTGCTACGGCACGCTCATCGACTGGGAGACCGGCATCGCCAACGCCTTGCGCCCATGGGCCACACGCAGTGCGCTGACGCTCGACGACCAGGCGCTGATCGCCGCGCACGGTCGGCACGAATCGGTCGTTCAAGACGAGATGCCAGGCGCGCTGTACCCGGTGATCCTGGGTGAGACCTTGCGCCGCGTGGGCGTCGACCTGGGCGCATTGGTGACCGATGCCGACGCCAAGGCGTACGGCGATTCGGTGAAGGATTGGCCGGCTTTTCCCGACACGGTCGACTCGTTGACCCGTCTCTCGCAGCGCTTCAAGTTGATCATCGTCAGCAACATCGATCGCGCTTCGTTCGCCTCGAGCAACCCGCGGCTCGGTGTGACGTTCGATGCGATTGTGACAGCAGAAGATGTCGGTTCGTACAAGCCGCGTCAAGGCCACTTCGACCGGCTGTTCGAAGAGATCTCACGCCTGGGCGTCGCTCGCGATCGGCTCGTGCACGTCGCCGAAAGCCTGTTCCACGATCACGAGCCCGCCGCCGCACTGGGGCTGCCATCGGTGTGGATCCACCGTCGTCACGAATTGGGCGGCACCGGCGCGACGGCCACGCCGTCGGGCGAAGTGTCACCGACGTGGCGATTCACTTCCATGGCCGAGTTCGCGGACGCCGCTGTACCGGCATAAAGGGCACTGAGTTCGACCGCGATCCCTGCCAGCCGGCTGCGCACACTGGGCGGCTCGACCACCTCGACAACGCTTCCGAAACCGGCAAGTTCGCCGGCCACCGAGTATTCGCTGTGACTGCGGATCTCGACCTCGACCCTGCCGTCGTCGATCGCCATGCCGATCCGCAGCCGGGTGCCCAGGGTGTGCCGCAGCCACGACATCGATTGTGGATCGACAAGCGCGCGCACCACGATCGGGGTGCGCACGTGCTCGACCTCGGTAGTGATCATCTGCCAGGCATCGGCAAGCTCGAAACCCTCCGGCCGTATCACGGGGTCGTCGGTGATCTCGACCGATTGAACACGGTCGACGCGGAAGGTGCGACGACCGGCATCGGTCTCGGCGACGAGGTACCACGACCCGCTCTTGGTTGCCAGGCCGAGCGGGTGAACCGTGCGAGTCGTGGACACACCTGCGCGGGCGATGTATCCGAGCACGATCTGCCGACCGGCGATCACAGCGCTCTGCACAGCGTCGAGATGGACCGGCGTCGGTCGCTCGATACCCGAGCCGCTCCAACTCGTGGTGTCGTGCACCACGGCTGTCGAAGCAGCCTCGGCACGCTCGCGAAACGGCTCGGGAAGGGCCCGCACCAGCTTGCGCAACGCGGCTCGCAGCTCGGGCGTGGTGGCTCTCGGCCCAGCCAGCAAGAACAGCGCCTGGGTCTCGGCTGACGTCAGACCGGTGAGATCGGTTCGACCATCGCCGAGCAGTCGCCAGCCACCGTTCCGGCCTTGCACCGAGTACACAGGCAGCCCGGCGACCCCCAATGAATCCAGGTCACGACGGGCCGTGCGTTCCGAGATCTCCAGCTCGGTCGCGACCTCGACGGCGGTGACCTGTCCCCTGGTCTGAAGCATCAGCAGGATGGCCACGAGGCGGTCGGCGCGCATATCAAAACCTTTCCACATAAACAGGACAGAAGGTGACCTGTTTCAGAGCCCATACTGCTCCCATGACCACAGAGACACTCCCTTCCCCTGGTACGACCACCCCTGGTACGACCGCCACCAACGACCCACGGCCGCTGTTCGTCGCGGCTGTCGACATTGCCACTCCGATCATCGCCGGCGTGCGCCCGGAACACCTCGACCTGCCGTCGCCCTGCCATGACTACAACGTGAAAGGGCTCCTCGACCACCTCGTCTTCGTGCTGTACAGAGTCGCCACGATCGGCCGAGGCGAGGAAGCGTTCGCGCCTGGCTCGCTCGGCGACCCGGTTGTCGAGCACGTCGACTGGGCGGCCGACTGGTTGACCGCAGCCGACGCCGTCGACGACGTGTGGTCAGACGACGCCCTGCTCGCCAGTACGGTCGTGCTGCCGTGGGCGACCATGACGGGTGCAGAGGTGTTGGCGATGTACGTCAGCGAAATCACGACCCATACCTGGGACCTGGCGAAGGCCACCGGTCAGCAGGCTCGTTGGGAAGATGCCGTGTGTCAGTTGGCGCTCGACACCATGCGCCGTGACCTGCCGATGGCCGATCGCACGCCGATGTGGGACGCATTCAGGGCCACGGCTCCGGCCAACCTCCAGTTCGACCCACCATTCGCCAATGCCGTCGCCGTCAGCAGCGATGCCCCGCTGATCGATCAGCTCGTCGCCTGGACCGGTCGGCAGCCGTAGCCAGGCGAGTTACTGCTGTGCCACCGACGTCGACGTCCCCCACGTGTCGGAGAGCACATACCCGCTGGGCCATGGATCATCGGCATCGACGAAGTAGTGATGCAGGCCGGTGATCCATGCCCTGCCGCGAACGGTGGCCTCGATCGCCGGGAAGGATCCGACCGACGTCTCGCCGACGATGGTGCCGTGGAACTCCGATCCGATGATCGACGAGTGCGTCAGTCCACCCCCGACCTGCAAAACACCCCGGGCGTGCAGCACAGCCATGCGCGCCGTGGTGCCTGTCCCTGTCGGTGATCGATCGGAGCGACCGGGCGACACGATGCAGGTGTTGCGGGCGCTGACTCGATTGCCGTCGGATGTCAGCGGGCCGGCGAATTGCACGATCGAGACGTTCTTGATATCCGGCAGTTCTGGGTGGGCCACGGGATGCTGCTCGCGGGCCGCAACTCGGATCTGCTCGCCCAGCACGGCGAGGTCGCGTGCTTCGTCGGGCACGATTTCAAAGCCCAACGCAGCGGCGTCGACAATGGCATAGATCATTCCGCCATAGGCAATGTCGATGGCGAGCGGGCCGTGTCCCGGCAACTCCAGCACGGCATCGAGCGCGAACGCGAACGCCGGCACATTCTTCAACGTGACCGACACACACTTGCCGTTGCTGCAGTCGGCGACGATGTCGACCGGTCCCGCTGGCATGTCGAGGCGGAACCGGGTCTGCGGTTCGACCATCGGAATCACACCGGTCTCCAACAACACGGTCGCGATGCACATCGTGTTCGAGCCCGACATCGGCGGATACTCGGTCGGCTCCATCACGATCGCGCCAGCGGCACAATCGTCGCGTGTCGACGGCACGATCAGGTTGACATGGCGGGCAACCGAACCACGCGGCTCGCAGATCAGCAGCCGGCGGATGTCGTCGTGATCGCGCTCGAATGCCAGCTTCTTGCTCATCATCGTGTCACCGGCCGGCGGAAGCACCCCGCCGGTGATCACATCGCCCTGCTCACCTTCGGCGTGGCAGCCGACAACCGAGATGATCCGTTTCGCCACCATCACATTCGCTGTCGATGCTCGTTCAGTGCTTCTGACCGAGTGCAGCCTTCAGGCCATCGAGGTCCTTCGATCCGAACACCACGCGGTTGTTCGTCGCGACGTAGACCAGGTCGAGGTCGACTCCAGCTTCAGCGACAATTCTGGCGAGATCGGCCAACGCACCCGGGCGATCTTCCACCTCGACCACCACCACCTCGCGTTCTCGGGTCACGACTGCTTGGTGAGTGATGGCCAACGCGTGCCTCGCGGCTTCGGCATATGGCACGAGGATGTGCAACTCGGCGCGGTCACCCATCCCGACGCAGGTCGCTGCGGCGAGGTTGACGCCCGCGTCGCTGATCGCGGCCGCAATCTTGGCAAGCGAGCCCGGCTGATTGTCGACCTCGATGACCAAATCCATCGCCATGAACTACCCCCTGTGAGTCGTGGCCGTGATTCTGCCACTCCCAAGGCCCCCTGTCGCCCCCTGAACCGGGCAATCGGTCAGTCGGAGGCGAGGATGGCGTCGATCTGGCTCATGGCGCCGGCGAGTCCCTCCTCCACGCCCATCTCGATCATCTGGTCCATCGCTTCGCGAGACGGGAACCGCGCCTCGATGAGCATACGCGTGGCACCACTCGGCAACTCGACGAGCGTGACGGTGGACTGTGTTGTCGGCATCGCCTCGTTGGGGTTGCCCTCTGTGTCGGCGAAACCGTCTTCGAAGTCGAGGCGGTTCGGTTCGTCGACGGTGACGATCTTCCACCATCCGTGATACTGCTCGCCTTCAGGGCTCGTCATGAAATAGCTGACCTTCCCGCCCGGGCACAGGTCGTGCTCGATGACGGTCGCCGGGTAGGTCGGCGGGCCCCACCAGCGCTCGAGCTTGCGTGGGTCGGCCCACAGTTGCCAGACGCTCGCGATCGGGGCATCCCACTCGCTCGTGATCGTCATGGTGAGAGCGGTCGGGTCCTTGCGGACATCGGTCACAGTCATGGTGTGTCTCCTTCGTCGGGTTCGGCGAGGACGTCGCCGAAGCGTTGCATACGGTCACGCCAGTTGGCCTCGAGCTCGTCGAGCAGGCGGTTGACGTCGCGCACGGTGTCGATCCGCCCCCGCACGATTCGCTCGCGGCCTCGCTGGTGCTTGGTGATGAGGTCGGCCCGCTCGAGGATGGCGACATGCTTCTGCACGGCCGCGAAGCTCATCGGGTAACGCCGAGCCAGGTCAGATACAGAGTGCTCGCCGAGCAGGACCAGCCGGACGATGTCGCGCCGTGTCGAATCGGCGAGCGCATGGAGCAGCAGGTCTGTTCGTCGCTCATCTACAACCATATGGTTGTAGATTAGCCGATGTGCTCGCAGAGCGCCAGTGGCAATACGAGGCATGTCGTCGATCGGGGCTTCCGGCCGCCAGATTCGGCGAACGTCAGTTCGACTACTGTGTCACACCCCTCTGTCAGAGTGGAAACCATGAGGTCAGACGAGGTGCAGTGCCTGGTTCGGCGGGTGGCGGCGGTCGATGT
Source organism: Ilumatobacteraceae bacterium (assembly GCA_031408175.1). GTDB lineage: Bacteria > Actinomycetota > Acidimicrobiia > Acidimicrobiales > Ilumatobacteraceae > JAENVT01. Next base: position 59 of record JANOJI010000348.1, on the reverse strand, counting down.
CGACTGTGCTGATTGGGGAGTGTTGAAGGCAGCTGTGGAGGATGTGCGGCGGTTGAAAT
>JANOJI010000333.1:0-3120 GCA_031408175.1 Ilumatobacteraceae bacterium | reverse complement strand
ACTGGCCCGGCTGCAGCTGCCCGTGACGGTGGTCGTGTTCGACGACGCCGCGTTGAGCCTGATCGAGGTCAAGCAGAAAGCGGGTCAGGGCGGTCGTGCCGCGGTGCGGTTCGCCCCTGTCGACTACGCCCAGGTCGCTGTGGCGATGGGCCTCGATGCTGCAGTCGTGACGACGTCCGCGGAGATCGCGGCGGAGCTTGCTGACGGCTGGGATCGGCCGCGCTTGATCGACGCCCGTATCGACCCGTCGTCGTACTCGCCGTTGATCGTCGCCACTCGCGGCTGAGTCCAGAGCGAGCTGGCGAAGGCCATGGGGCTCTTGCAGCGTCGCCGTCGCCATCGTTTGACCGTCTCGTGTGGCGACGGCGATGCTGGCCCAGGCGACAGCACGACGAGCGCCGACGTGGCTGTCACGACCACAACGACGTCGGCGGAGACGACAACGACCATCGAAGCTCTTGCCACGACGACCACCACGACGATCCCCACCACGACCACGAACACCGAGATCGTCGGCGTCGAGCAGCCCGCCATCTGGCCAGCGGCGGACGTCGTGTTCGCGACACCACAGGAGGCGGCGACCGGTCCTCCGCGACTCCAGGCAGGCGACGCACGCAGCGGTGAGATCGAAGTGTTCTCGCCCGGCGAATCGAATCCGGTCAGCCGCGGCCTGGTGTTCCTCCGCCAGCTCGGCCCGAGCGACGGCTGGTTCGTCCTCGGCGCGGCAAACCCCAACGCATCGATCACCGTCCCCGATTTGCATGTCGAAGTCGTCGCTGGTCCACTGACCGTCGGGGGTGTTGCTCGGGGCTTCGAGGCCACCGTCGTGGTCACTGCGTTCTTGGCAGGCGATGCTGACGCCGTGTTCGACGAGGTCATCACGGGCGTCGGTGCGTTCGAACTCCCGAGCCGTACAGCGTGACCCTCGATCTCACCGGCGCCTCGCCGGGTGATGTCGTCCCGTGCTCGTCGGTGGTGGCACCGGCCTGGAGACCGATCCAGGTGAGTTCGGTGCCATCCCGGTCGTCATCGCCGGCTGAGTTCGGCAGCACGGTGAGATTTTCTGGCGGTGAGCCTGCCTACGACTCGGGTGTCACACGCTGACCGTCTCAGCGACGGCGGCGCCGCGACCGCCTCCGCCCAGATCTTCCCGGTAGACCTGGCGAGACCGATACGTGGCGCTGCATATACTCGCCGCGGTGCCGAGGGGACACAGAAGATGGGGTAGGGCGATGACGATCAAGGTTGCCAAGTTTCGCGACGTATCCGCAGGGACGCAGGCCGGCCAGTTCGCGGTGAGTGATCGATTCACGATCGCCTCGATCGCCGAGCTCGAACCGTCCTACAAGAAACTCATGGATGACCCGGTGACCCAGGTGCTTGGCATCGTTGGGCCCGGAGGCCGAGCCAATCTCACGCCGATGTGGTTCGACTACGAGGGCGACATGATTTTGATCAACTGTGCCGAACATCGCACCAAGACCGGATGGATCCGCGATAACCCACGGCTCACCAGCTTGTTGGTCAATCCGGCGAATCCCTATCACTGGCTCAGCATCAAGCACACCGTGACGCGGGAGGTGTCGGAGGACGACCCGGTCGAGGGTCAGCGCGTTACCGATCAGCTCGACAAGATCTGGACGAAGTTCACGCAACAGCCCGGCCCCTATGGCCTCCGCGACCCATCGATCGACGAGCGGCGCGTCTTGTTCGAGTGCACCATCGATCAGATCGCTACCTTCGGTCAGCCCTGAATCAAGTACCAGATCGACTATGGACATTGCAGTCGTCGGGGGATCGCTCGGTGGGCTGACGGCGGCGTGCTTGCTGAACGACGCGGGGCATCATGTGGTCGTCTACGAACGTTCGTCACTGGAACTCGAAGAGCGTGGAGCTGGTATCGGGTTCCTTCCAGAGACCTATCGCTACCTCGTCGAACGCGGTGGTGTATCGCTCGACACAGTTGCGGTGCCGACTGGGCACATTCGCTACCTCGGACGAGACGGCACGACGACGCACGACGAGGCGCATCGTTACCTGTTCAGTTCGTGGAACACCGTCTATCGCGAGATGCTCCGCTGTTTCGGCCGCTCCTCGTACCAGCTGGCACATGAGCTGGTCGACATCGAACTCGAACCGCTGACGCTCACCTTCTCGACGGGCGAAGCGATCCATCCAGACCTCGCAGTGTTCGCCGACGGTGTGTCCTCGACGGCTCGCGCTGCACTGCTGCCCGATAGCCGTCCCCAGTATGCCGGCTACGTCGCCTGGCGCGGTGTGGTTCCCGAGACAGAGCTCAGTGCGGCAACTCGTGCCACGTTCGACGATGCCATCACGTACTACGTGTACGCCAACAGCCACGTCCTCGTGTACCCGATCCCCGGTCGCGATGGGTCGGTGGCGCCGGGCGAACGGTTGATCAACATCGTCTGGTATCGCAACTATTTGGCCGGTGACGATCTCGACGATCTATTGGTCGACGACGTTGGCACCCGTCGGGAGGTTTCGATTCCACGCGGCTCGTTGCGACCCGAGCACATCGCCGAAGCGCGCGCCACGGCCTCTGCGCGTCTGCCCGGCCCGATCGCCGAAGCTGTGTGTGCTGTCGACGGTCTCTTCGTGCAGGTCGTGTTCGATCTCGACGTGCCTCGCATGGCCTTCGGTCGCAGTTGCCTGATCGGTGATGCTGCGTTCGTCGTCCGACCGCATGCTGCTGCTGGGACGGCCAAGGCGGCGGACGACGCGTGGATGTTGTGCGAGGCACTGGCAGCGCATCCGGATGATCCGGCCGCGGCGCTTGCAGCCTGGGAACCGGCTCAACTCGCCCTTGGGCGTAGTCTGCAAGCGCGTACCAGGGCGATCGGGCGACGCTCGCAGATTGACGGCACTTGGCAGGCAGGCGATCCCGAACTGATCTTCGGGTTGCATGGTCCGGGCGAGTGAGCCCGAACCAGGAATGAGGCAGTAGTGGGTGAGACGGCATCACCAGCACGGATTCGTGTCGCCGCGCAGATGGCCGACGAGGCGGACCGGCTGATCGAATCTCTCGACGATTCCCAGCGCAAGCTGGCACTGTGGCCGTTTCCCGCGGATGACGAGCGCCGTCGATGGTTCTACACG
>JANOJI010000330.1:0-4605 GCA_031408175.1 Ilumatobacteraceae bacterium | reverse complement strand
GAAGGCCAAGTACATCTACGGCGTGCTCGAGCGGCAGTTCCGCAACACCTACGAAGAGGCAGTCCGCTTGGCCGGCCCGACAGGTGAGAACCTGTTGCGCCTGCTCGAGCAGCGCCTCGACAACGTCGTGTACCGCGCCGGTTGGGCAAGCACCCGTCCGCAGGCTCGACAGTTCGTCAGCCACGGCCTCATCCATGTCAACGGCAAGCGCGTCAACATCGCCAGCTACCGCGTTCGCAAGGGCGAGGTCATCAGCCTTCCACCGAAGGCCCGCGAGATGATCGTGATTCAGCACAACCTCGACGTCATCGACCGCAACGTCGTTGGCTGGTTGGAAGTCGGAGACGGCGGCAAGCAAGTCACCGTCCGCGATCTCCCACAGCGCGACCACATCGACGTCCCGGTTCGCGAATCGCTCATCGTCGAGCTCTACTCCAAGTAATTCGAAGCCCACCAAGCAATCAAAGGCACCTTCATGCTCGTCATTCAGCGCCCCACCGTCGAAGCCATCGGCGACGAAGACAACAATCGGCAGCGTTTCGCTGTCGGCCCGCTCGAGCCTGGCTTTGGCCACACCATCGGTAACTCGCTGCGCCGCACCCTGCTCTCGTCGATCCCCGGCGCCGCAATCACCGCAGTGCGTTTCGACGACGCCCTGCACGAGTTCGACACGATCGCAGGCATCTCCGAGGATGTCACCGACATCATCTTGAACTTGAAGGACATCGTCCTGACGTCGACCAGCGACGACGACATCGTCTTGCGCCTCGACGTGCGTGGCGCCGCCGACATCACTGCCGGCGACATCAAGTGCCCCACCGAGATCGAGGTCCTCAACAAGGACCTGCACATCGCTTCGCTCAACACCAAGGGCCGTCTTGCCGTCGATCTCACGGTCGGCCGTGGTCGTGGTTACCTGTCGAGCGACCGCGATTCGCAGAACCGCACCATTGGCGTCGTGCCGATCGATGCGATCTTCTCGCCGGTGCGCCGCGTGATGTTCGAGATCGAGCCGACACGAGTCGAGCAGAGCACGAACTACGAGCGCCTGGTGCTCGACATCGAGACCGATGGCTCGATCACGCCCCGCGAGGCCCTTGCCTCAGCTGGCGCCACGCTGCGCTCGCTGGTCGACCTCGTCGCCAACCTCAGCGATGAGCCGCAAGGCCTCGAGCTGGGTGAGATTGCCGCTGTGGCCGCCTCCTCACCCGACCTCGACCTGCCGATCGAAGACCTCGACTTGTCCGAGCGTCCACGCAACTGCCTGAAGCGGGCGCAAATCAACACTGTGGGCGAACTGCTGACCAAGACCGAAGACGACCTGCTCAACATCACCAACTTCGGGCAGAAGAGCCTCGATGAGGTCAAGCAGAAGCTCGACGAGCGCGGCTTGACGCTGCGCGGCTGATCTAAGAAGCAAACGGAGACACGACCATGCCAGCAACCCCGCGCCGAGCCCGCAACTTTGGCGGAAGCTCGCAACACCAGAAGCTGATGATGGCCAACCTCGCCGCGTCGTTGATTGCTGCTGAAGGGATCACCACCACCGAGGCCAAGGCCAAGGCGCTGCGACCGATCGCCGAGAAGCTGATCACCAAGGCCAAGAAGGCCCAGGATGAGGGCGCCATGCGCGTCCACCGCATCCGCCAGATCCAGGGTTACTTGGGCGACAAAGAGATGACCCACAAGCTGGTCAACGAAGTCGCACCGCGCTACGAAGACCGCAACGGTGGATACCTGCGGATCTTGAAGCTCGGCCCGCGCCAGGGCGACAACGCCCCGATGGCGCGCATCGAACTCGTCTAGCCCTGATTGTCTCGAACGGCGCAGATCGCCCGGTATCCAGGTGGTAAGTCGGGCGCTGGGCGAGCATCCGTGTCAGCTCACAGACCGCCCAGCCGTTCTATGTGCTGACGCAGAACGAAGTGTCCAGCGAGCGGGGCAGCCCCTAGCCTCGTGCGTAGGCTGCCAGGGTGAACAGACACCTCATCTCGATCACCTACTGCGTCCCTTGAGACTATTCCGAGCGCGCCGTGAGCGCCGCCCACGACCTCCTGCACGACTATCAACACATCATCGCTGAGCTTCGCCTTGTTGCGGGCGCGAAGGGGATCTTCGACGTGATCGTTGATGGCGAGATGCTCTATTCGAAGCACGTCACCGGGCGCCATGCCGATCCTGGCGAAGTGCTGGAGCAGTTCCGTAGCCGCTACGCGCAGGATGTCGAGGTCTACGAGCGTTGACCCCGACCCGCCTAGGCTTTGGCCTTGTGCGCTTCCGAGTTCTCCCAAGCGTTATGACCGCGTGCTAGGCACCGAGGTGACGCTTCGACGGGCCAGGCTGACCGTTGCCTACGACGGAACATCGTTTCACGGTTTCGCCGAGAACGACGGAGTACGCACGGTGATGGGTGAGCTGCGCGAGGCGGTGGAGAAGATCGTGCAACAACCGGTCGATCTCGTCGGCGCCGGCCGCACCGATGCCGGCGTGCACGGTTGGGGTCAGGTCGTCAGCTGTGATCTTCCGGACGAGATCGACATCCAGGCGTTGCTCCGGCGAGTGAACCGAATGTGCGGCCCGGCGGTCGTGGTCCGCGAGGCGGCATGGGCGGAGTCCTCCGAGTTCAGCGCTCGCTTCACAGCCAAGTGGAGGCACTACCGCTACGACGTGTGGAATGCACCGGAGCCCAACGCATTCCTCGCGCCGACTTCATGGCACGTCTACCAGCCGCTCTCGTTGCCGACCCTGCGACTGACCTGCGATCCGTTGATCGGCGAGCACGACTTCTCGTCGTTCTGTCGCCGCCCGAAGGCAGTTCCAGGGCAGCCCGATCCATCGATGAAACGCAAGGTGATGCTGGCGCGATGGTCCGAGGTACCCACCGACTACGGCGACGGTCTGTTGCGGTTCGAGATCCGAGCCAATGCGTTCTGCCATCAGATGGTTCGGGCGATCGTCGGCACGATGGTCGATGCCGGTGCGGGAAGGTTGCCTGCCGGCGACATGCGCGGCATCCTGCTGGCGAAGGATCGTCAAGGCGCCGGCCAGGTCGCTCCGCCGCATGGTCTCTGCCTCTGGGAAGTCGGCTACGCGTGAACCACTGGGAACAATGCTGCGAGCATGGTCGTTGACACCGGAGCGCTGCCGCAGGGAGAGCTGATGTCATCACAACGAATTCTGATCATCTCGACCCCGGTCGGGCCACTGGGCAGCGGCGAGGGCGGCGGGGTCGAACTGACGTTGCACAGCCTCGTGCTGGGCCTGACGGGCCGTGGTCACCAAGTCGAGGTGTTGGCGCCTGCGCAGTCACTGCACGTCGGTGCGGTCGTGCATCAAATCCCTGGAGCATTGCAGCCGAGCGCTCATACTGCCGATCGCGACACCCTGGTCAGCATTCCGGCCGACGGGGTGCTGGCAGCAATGTGCGAGTGGGCGCGGGTGCATCAAGACGAGTTCGATGTCATCTTGAACCTTGCCTACGACTGGTTGCCCTTCTACCTGACGCCATTCTTCGTGACCACTCCGCTCGCCCATCTTGTGAGCATGGCGACCTTGAGCGATGTGATGGACGATGCCATCACTCGAGCCGCCGAGCTGCGTCCGCGCAACGTGGCGATGCACAGTCAGGCCCAGGCCGACACGTTCCCCACGCTCTCGCAGCTCGTGCCGGTGATCGGCAGTGGCGTCGCGGTCGAGCGGTACGACATGCACATCGTCGCCGACGAGCCGCGGTACATCGGCTTCATCGGGCGGATCTCGCCGGAAAAGGGTCTCGACGACGTCGTCGCCGTTGCGGAAGCAACGGGCCTCCCGCTGAAGGTGTGGGGTCTCATGCAGGATCCATCGGTCTGGGACGCGGCGATCACCGCCCACCCGCGCGCCAACGTGTCGTACGAGGGTTTTCTGCCTACCGACGAGCTGCAGGCGGCCATCGGAGGGTGTGCGGCGATCGTCATGGCGCCCAAGTGGGTCGAGGCGTTCGGCAACGTCGCCATCGAGGCAATGGCGACCGGCGTACCCGTGATCTCGTACCGGCGCGGGGGGCCCGCCGAGATCATCGCCGATGGAAAGACGGGATTCCTGGTCGAACCCGACGATGTCGACGGTCTGATCGCCGCCGTGAGCAACATCGACGAGCTCGACAGGGTCGAATGCAGGCAACGAGTCGAGGAGGAGTTCTCCATCCCTGCCTTGGCCGCCAGGGTCGAGCAATGGCTCGATGCCGTGATCGAGTGTCACCGCACCTCGTGGTACAGCAACCCCGCCTAATTCTTGGGCGACCTCGTTTGCCGGTTTCGTCCAGAAGCCCGTATCATTTCACGGTTCCCTGGCGACGCATCGCCGGGCGGCGACACCTAGTTTCAAAGGTCTGAAATGCCCACTTACAGCCCGAAAGCAAGCGAGATCACCCGCGCCTGGCACGTCATCGACGCTGACGGGTTGGTACTCGGCCGCATGTGCACAGAAGCCGCACGGGTGCTGCGCGGCAAGCACAAGCCGATCTTCGCCCCGCACATCGACACGGGCGACCATGTCGTGGTCATCAATGCCAGCAAGGTCGTGCTGACCAAAGACAAGGCTGCCAACAAGGGTGTGTATCGCTAC
>JANOJI010000315.1:0-31366 GCA_031408175.1 Ilumatobacteraceae bacterium | reverse complement strand
GGCCTCGATGCTGGACCGCTACGACGAGGCCGACGCTTTCTGCACGCCGCCTCGTGACGGCCACGTTGACTGACAAGGCTGCGCTTTCCAACCGCGATGAGCTACCCGGTATGCGATAGCCGACCACTCTGGTAGCCGCATCGGTGGGCGAGGCATGCCACCCGCGGTTGGCCGCGTGTGCGCACTGCCAACTAGAGCGAAAGCAGGCCTCGCATCGTCACGCTTTGAAGCTCAACAGCTGTTCCTGTTTTCAGTTCCTGTTCAGTCGCGGTGTCGTGGTCCGCCCTTTTGCCGCCCCGGCGGAGAGCGGTCTGCACATGACCCCTGTTGACCTGCGGTTTCGCGGTGCCCGATTCGCTGCTGGGGGGTACCTACCCCCAGATTCCCCCGTCCCGCTCGGACGCATTTCCCCTGGTCACAGCCTTGTGGTCATCCGGGGGGAATCAGCCGCCCTCGCCTCTCTTTGCAAAGGTCCTGGTCAGAGGCCAGTTTTGGACGCGGTGGAGCTGGGGGGAATCGAACCCCCTTGAGTTTTCAGACGGAGGTCCTGGTCAGAGACGTTCCCCCAGCTCAGCCACCATTTTTGAGTGACCGTTGTTGACCGCAAGCGACCGTTGTTGACCTGTGTGACACGCCCTTTTGACGCCCCGTCCGCCCTTTTGACGCCCTCGGGTGGGGGGTGGGAAGGACCGAGTGAGGCGGACATTGATAGTGAAGCAGGCACTTTGCACCTGATCCTCGCGTTCGTCAAGAGAGTGACTGCGGGCCCCAATTCGTCGTACGAGACGGCTGATTCCCCAGACTCGACGCAACGACACTGAATCGACTGTGGGTAACGCTCGCCGAGACCGGCCGTAAGCCTCGCTCGGTCGACGGTGCGCCGTCGGGGTTGTCGTCGACGAGCATCGAGAACGTCGCCATGACCGTCCATCGCATGTTGAAGGACGCCGTCCGGTGGGGGAGACTCGCCCGCAATCCGGCCGACGCCGCCGACCCACCGCGACGGTCGGTGCAAGCGCGCCAAGTTCAGGCGTGGGCGTGCTCCGCGATCATCGACGACGGATGCTCGATCGTAGGAGGACCGTCGCACCTTCGGGCAGATCTCCTCGACGGACCGCGATCGGGGCTTGATCGTCGTGGTTCGTGTTCATATGGTGGTCGACATGGGTGGGCTTCGCCACAGCACGGGTGCGATCGCGTGAATCGCAGGCTCCGGCGCACCGCACCACGCACCGTGCAACGCCGGCTGGTCGTCGGGCCGGCCAACGATCGCTACGAGCGCGAGGCGGATCGTGTGGCCAAGCAGGTGATCAATCGGTTGGGCACCGACTCGATCGCCCGCGTGACGATGGACGAGGAAGAGGAGCCGCTGCAGGCCAAGCTGGTCGACAGCGCTGTGATCGGAGCCGATGGCGGCCCGGTCGACGCCGACCTCGGTGCCCGAATCGATTCGGCACGTCGCGGGGGCCAGCAGATGGATCCCCAACTCAGACGATCGATGGAGGGGGCCTTCGGCGCCGACTTCTCGGGCGTGAGAGTCCATGTCGGCCCGACCACCGATCGTCTCAACGCCGATCTCGGTGCGCGCGCCTTCACTCATCATCGTGACGTGTTCGTCCGAGCAAACGATTTCCAACCGGGCACGAGGGCCGGGCGCGAGCTCCTCGCGCATGAACTCACCCACGTCGTCCAGCAGGGCGGCGCGCCGATCGTCGACCACTCCGACACGTAGAGCGAGGCTGAGCCGCAGGTCCTCGATCGACACGACGCCACTCGGTGTAGTGGCGACAGGGCTGCGCGTGTCATTGGCCGTGTCTGGATCGGCTAAGGTCGCACCCCGCGGTTGCAGGAAAGGGGACTGACATGCGGCAACTCACTGTCGGGGTGTTCGACGACCACGACATTTTTGCGCGTGGCGTGATGGCGATTCTCCGTGAGGATCGGCTGATCACGGCGCTCACGCCGGACCTCGATCACCCGGACGATCTCGATGTCGCCGTCGTCTCGAAGACCTTCATCGGGCATGCGGCGATCCGCTGCCCGACCGTCGCGTGCGTTTCGGTCCACGACGCTGCACCCGCTTCGGCAGCCGCGGACTGGTTGGTCGCCGTGCTTCATCGCGAGACGATGACTCCCGATCAGCTCTTCGGTGCGGTGCACGTCGCCGGTGCAGGCCTGCGCCTTCACTGGGGCTCCAGCGCGTCGTCGGCTGCCCTCGACGACCGCAGCCGGTCCGTCTTGCGACTGCTGGCCGACGGGGCGCGGACCCGCGAGATCTCCGACGAGCTCGGGTACTCGGAGCGAACGGTCAAGGGGATGATCCAGCAGATCGAGCAGTTGCTCGGAGCCCGATCTCGAGCCCATGCCGTCGCGGTCGCCGTGCGAACGTCGCTCATCTGACCCGACAGATCATTCGAACGGTTCGCGGCACCCGCCGCCGACGAGCTACGGGGCGGTCGCCGTGAACTGGCCGGGCATCGTGACCTGAATGACGCCGCCGAACGCGCAGATGCACTGGCTCGTGCTCGTCAACGCCGGTGCCGGGCCCGACATCACCGTCGGAGACCCGGGTACCCACGGTGCCGTCGTCATCGGAGTGCAGGGCATCGGAACGAGTGCTCCGAATGCCGCCGCGGTGGCCGCGGCGACGGCGGGGTTGGCCAGGCTCATACACATACCGAACCCCGTGATGTTGACGAACGGCTTGCTGTCCATGATGTTCGCCACCGGTTGACCGGAGGCGACGATGCGGCTCGTCGGCAACACCGTCAACGTGCCGGGGGCGAGACCCATCGCACACTGCATCATGGCCGAGTTGACGACGAGCTGGCTCATGACGTCACGGTACGGGATGCTCCGGGAACCATGCGGGAGGACCTTCGGCCGCGAAGCCGTCCGAACGTGGTGGGCGACTGCGCCATTCGCCCGCGGTCGCGCCCGAACGGGAAGTGTCAATGCGTCCGTTGTTCTGGCCGCTCTCACCTATCGAAGGACCGGCCCCTCGTGCTGAGGTGTGATCATGAAGGCAGACGTCATCCGAGTTTGGATCGATCACCGGCATCCCATCTTCCGTCGCGGCCTGCGCACCTGCCTCGCCGTCGACGGTGTCTCGATCGTTGGTGAGAGCGTCGCCTTCGACTCGATGCCACCCGACACGGTCGATGTAGTGGTCTTCGAGGCGGACGACGGCGGCCTCCAGCGTGCCGTCAGGGTGCGCGCCGAAATCGATGTACGCCTCGTCGCGATCGTCGCCGACAACGACGAGCGAGTGTTGTACGAGACCTTCGATGCCGGCGTCGACGCCATCCATCTCGGCAGCGAGCTTCGACCGGACGCGCTCGTCGCGAGTGTGCGCGCCGCGGTGAATGACAACGTCACGTTGCCGAACCAACTGTTGCCGCGACTCATGCGGCGCGCCGCGACCGGCGCTGCCCCAACCGCTTCGGTGCTGCAGCCACGTGAGCTCGCCGTCCTCGGATTGCTCGCGCTCGGTGACGACACCCAGCACATCGCCGATGAGCTGTGCTACTCCGAGCGCACGGTCAAGAACATCGTCCACGACCTGTTGATGAAGCTCAACTGTCGCAATCGGGCCCACGCTGTCGCCCTCGCGACCAGGCAGGGAATCATCTGACATGCGGCCCACCGGCCTCGCCGCGTGGGAGGTCTACGCCGACGTGGTGCTGCAGCGGGAGGCCCTCGCCATGAGGATCCGCCGCGGCGAGCCACCGCGCCCTCTTGCCGGCCTCGTGATCGACAACGAGGAGATCGCCGGGTTGCTGGCCGAGCTGCCCGGTCTGGCCGACAGGGACGGCACGTCGCTCGACGCTCTGATGGAGTCGACCCGCGAAGACGTGACCGAGGCAGAGGCGGCACTGGTCGACTCGAGCCGTCGAGAGCCGTTCGACGCGATCGTGTGGAACGCGGGGCTTGATCCGATCTCGGCTCGGTTGCTTGCGATCGCCGTCGCGGTCGAGCTCGATGTCGCCCGTCAACGACTCGTGGCGTACCTCAACGATGACGTGTCCCGTCGCTGGCTGACCTTGGCAGTCGTCGGCCGCGTCCTCGGCCCAGAAGGACTTGATCGGCTGACCAACGACTCGCTCCTCGTCCGGGCGTGCCTCGTGTCGATTGCCCCGGATGCGCTTTGGGTGCTCGGAGGCGTGAAGGTCGCACCCGCTGTCGTGACCGCGATCGCCGGACTGCCCACCCGTGATGACGATCTACCGCAGCGGTGCAGGGTGGTGGAGGTCGACGACAACGTCGGTGGCGACTTCGTGCTGGTCCACGGCGGCGACAGCGCGTCGCGTGTTGACAGCGCAGCTGCTGCCACGGCCGGGCAACGATTCATGGTCACATCGATGCCCATTGCCGAACGAGGCTGGCAGGCGATCGTTCGCCAGTGCATGATCAGCGGGCTGTCGCCGATCTTCGAGCTCGGCAACCACCGGACCCTCGACGACGATCAGCGATGGTGGATCGAGCGACTGTCGTTCCTCTCGATCGCCGTGTGCTCGCAAGCCGAGCTCACCCTCGACACGGTGCCGGATCGTCCGTTTCACGAGCTACGCGCCGATTCGTCGTTCATCGATCTCGGCGGCGGCCATCTGCTCGACCGCGAACAGGCACGGCTCGTCGAGAAAGCGCTGCTGTCGGTCGGCGACGATCCAGATGCCGCTGTTCGCCGCCTCGTCACCGGACAACTCGACGTTCACGCGGACAGGACGACGCCCGGCCGTCAATGGGACGAACTGGTGCTGCCCGACGACCAGATGAGCGTGCTCCGCGAGCTCGTGGCCCGTTACCGGCACCGGCACCGCGTCTTCCGGGAGTGGGGCTTCCCGGCGCGACCGTCCGTCGGAGTCACGGCCCTGTTCTCCGGCCCGTCGGGTACCGGCAAGACGATGACAGCGGAGATCATCGCGTCGGAGCTCGGCCTCGACCTCTACCGGATCGACCTGTCCGCCGTAGTGAGCAAGTACATCGGTGAGACGGAGAAGAACCTCGAGGAGATCTTCACCGCATCGGCAGCCGGCAACCTCGTGCTGTTCTTCGACGAGGCCGATGCACTGTTCGGCAAGCGCAGCGAGGTCGGCGACGCGCATGACCGGTACGCCAACATCGAGGTCGCTTACCTGCTGCAGCGCCTCGAACGCTACGACGGCTTCGTCATCTTGGCCACGAACCTCCGCAAGAACATCGATGCCGCGTTCCTGCGCCGCATCGACGTGGCCCTCGAGTTCGAGTTGCCCGAGACCGCCCGCCGGCAGGCGATCTGGGAGCGCGTCTTCCCCACTCGGGCTCCGATCGGCCTGATCGACCATCGCCGGCTCGCCGAGGAGTTCGAAGTGTCGGGCGGCGCCATCCGCAATGCGGCGGTGCATGCCGCGTTCCTTGCTGCCGATGACGGGTCGGCGATCGAGATGCGTCACGTCGTCGCCGGCATGCAGCGCGAGTACCAGAAGATGGGTCGACTCCGAGGACGGTCCGATGCCGCGCTGTTCGTGTCCTTGGAGCAGGGGGTTCGCAGTGCTGCATCAGCTTGACATCGCGCTCGAGAACATGATCCGCCGGCGCCTCGGATACGACCGCAACTCTCTCGACATCGCCTTCGAAACACCCGACACCGATTTCCGATCGACGGTGACCAAGCCGACCTTGAACTTCTTCCTGTGGGACATTCGGCGCAGCGCCGACGAGGCCCACGCCGGGCGCGAGCGAGTGATCGTCGATCGACAGGAGGTCTGGCGTCAACGACCACCGCGAATCGACTTCCAATACTTGCTCACGGCGTGGACCGACCACGTCGCCGACGAGCACGAACTGCTCGGACGGAGCCTCGTCGCGATGCTGTGCTGCCAGTCCCTCGACGGCGAGGATCTGCCTGCATTCGCGGATGCCACCGACCAGCCACCGTCGGTGCGCGTGGCACGCGCCGACGGCAAGGACCTGGCCGACTTCTGGGGAGCGATCGACGGCAAGCTGAAGCCCGGCCTCAACCTGGTGATCTCGGCAACGGTCGACCCAAAGGTACACACACTCGCCGGGCCGCCGACCGAGGAGTACAACGTGATCACGGGCGACCTCCACGACCCGGCGTTGCGAGGCGGTCGTCACCGGGTGGCCGGCCGAAGCGATGCGATCGGTGCGGTCGTTCGCTCGCCGCGAGGGACGACCATCGTCGATGCCGACGGGCACTTTCTGGTCGAGGCGGATCCCGGCGACGAGATCGTCGTCGAAAGTCCGCAGCCCGCGGTCATGCGCGTGCCTGATCACGGAGCAGTGATGTCGTGACATCGGTACTTGTCAACCCCGACGAACGCTCCTTGCCGTCCTCGGTGCAACCCGAGGCTCGTTCGGCACCGCGCCCGCCCGGCGAGGATCCACCACTTCGAACGGGACGATGGTGGACGTTGGCCGTGTTGGTCTCGCTGATCCTGCTGGTCGTCTTGATGATGTTGTGGCTGTCGCGTGATCGAGCGAAGCTGCGCACGACGTCACAACTCACCACCCGCACCGCTGTCGACACCCTCCTCGACGATCAGGCAGCGGGGCGCGCCGACGCCGACACCCAGGTTCGAATCCCGACTGGCGTGTTCCTGCAATCGATGAAGTTCGTCTCGGCAAACGACGTGCGGTTCACCGGCTACGTGTGGCAGCGGTTCGATGGAGATGTCCGCGATCAGATCCTGAGCGACGGTCGTGTCGATGTCGTCGGGCCCGACGGGCAGGTCACGAAGGTGTTGTCCGGTCTCATCTTTCCGCAACAGGTCGACACGTCCTTCTCGATGGAGCGTCGATTCGTTCACTACAACGAACCGAGGGCAGGTTCGGCGCCGTCGACCTCGTTGCCGCCGCCAAGTGTCGTGGCGACAACGACCACTGGTCCCGCGACTCCGGCACCGCCAGTGACGGAGCCTCCGGCAACGGACACCCTGCCGCCGATGCTGTTCCGCTCCTCCCTGGCGCGGCTCGCGACGACCGAGGGCACGACGGTCGTCGGTTGGTACTTCGAAGCGCCAGTGCGGCAGATGGAAGAGACCCGCGCGCAAGCCGCCGGGCGAGGGCCAGACCAGAACCCGTTCGAACGGAAGTCGTTCGACTACTCGGACTACCCGTTCGACGACAAGGTGATCCGACTGCGCGTCTGGCCGGCCGACTTCGAGAACAACGTCGTGCTCGTTCCCGACTTCGACGCCTATCCCTGCCAGGCCCAGCCGACAACACCATGCACCAAGGACGACGACATCTTCGGGATCGACAACGGGATCACCCTCGGCAACTTCCTGCCGAAGAACACCTGGTTCGACTACCACCGCGAGGACTACTACAGCTCGAACCTCGGTCTCGACCACTTCCAGCAGACCGACTACCCCGAGTTGCAGTTCAACATCTTGATCCGGCGCAACATCGGCAACGCATTCGTGAGCAGCTTCGTGCCGTTGGCGGTGATCGCCGGGCTGGCGTTCGCCGTGTTGTTGACGATCACGACGGACGAGCGGCGCAGCCGTCGCTTCCGATTCAGCCCGCTCCAAGTCGTCACGGCCACCGCTACGCTGTTCTTCGCCCTGTTGTTGGCCCATCTGCAACTGCGCAACCAGTTCGAGAACGTCGTCTACTTCGACTGGTTCTACTTCCTCACCTATCTCGTGCTACTCGGTGTGGCCGTCAATGCCGTGCTCGTCGCGGCACCGAACGCGAGTCAGCGACTCTTTCTCCGCTACGGAGACAATCTGATACCCCAGCTCCTGTTCTGGCCGACGGTGCTCGGCGCAGCCGTTCTGCTGACGGTGGTGATCCTGTGATGGCGTGTTGTCGTTGCACGGATGACTGCCCGTCTCTTCCTAGAGGCTCGAGGCGAGCTTTCTTAACGTCGAGGAATGACGTCGGAGGAGGAGCGTGTGCGGCGAGTGCTGATCACCGAGTTCGAGTCGATCGTCGAAATCGGCGTCCGCGACCTGTTGGTCGCCGGGGGTTGCGAGGTGATCGGACCGCACAGTTCGCTCAACCGAACCCTGATCTCCGAACTGCGCCCAGACGCTGTCGTTGTCGACATGGACGATCTGGATACATCGGCGGTGGCCGAAGGTCTCATCCCCGAGTTTCCCGGCATCGCACTCGTCGAGTGCTCGTCGTCGACACTGCGCATGCGCGTGTTCCCCGCATACAGGTTCGGCAAGTCCGTCGACCTCCCGATGTCGGCCGACCTCTTGATCCAAGCCGTCACGTACCCGTGATGGAAAGTTGACCTCACGTCCCCGGCGTCACCGCCGTCACCCAGCAAGGAGAATCGATGCCCACGTACCTGACTCCCGGAGTTTACGTCGAGGAGATGCCCAGTGGCTCGATGCCGCTGTCGGCGGTCGGGACCGCCGTTGCCGCGTTCATCGGCTACACCGCGAAGGCTCCAACCGATGATCCCCACGACCCTGATGGCCTGAAGCCGCGCATGGTGACGAGTTGGTCGCAGTACACGAAGCTGTACGGCGAGTACACCAACACTGCCGTGCTTCCCCACGCTGTTCGCGGCTTCTTCCTCAACGGCGGCGGTCGCTGCTACATCGTGCGCATCCCGCACCGCACCGCGGACCGATACAAGCTGACGGTCGGAGCGAAGGCAGCCTTGCCGGCGGGATCCGCTGCCGAAGCTCCGGCTCCGCTGGAGTTCATCAGCCTGGCCGAGGACGGCGAGGTCGTCGTCGACATCAAACCCACGCCCGCGGACCCGAAGCTGGCGCCGGCGCCGGACAAGGGTGGCAAGGACGCCAAGAAGCCAGTGGCGGCAGCTCCTCTTCCCAAGCCTCCGACGTTCGACGTCACGGTGAGCACCAATGGGGAGGTGAAGGAGACGTTCACAAAGCTGACCATGGGCAAGTCCGGGAAGTACGCGCCGGCTGAGATCAACAGCCAGTCGAAGTGGATCGAAGTGATCTCGACTGTCGACGACGCAGACCTGGTGATCCCACCGACGACGCACAAGCTTGCTGCGCCGACGACGAAGACGATCCAACAGGCAGACTTCGACGGCCACGCCGACGATCGTTCCGGCGTCGAGGGCCTCAAGCTCGCCGACGACGTCACCATGGTGATGGTCCCGGACCTCGTCACCGCAGCGAATGCGTCGGGCACGTTCGACCCCGACCTGTGGGCCGGCGTGCAGAACGCGTTGGTCGCCCACTGCGAGGGCGAGCGCAATCGCATGGCGATCCTCGATCCACCACCAGAAGTCCGCACGCCGCAACAGGTGCACGACTGGCGGGTCAGCTCGAAGATCAACTCCAAGTTCGCGACGCTCTACTACCCGTGGCTCACGATCAACAACCCGGTCGGCACCAACGGGAACAAGAAGATCGCGATCCCGCCGTGCGGTCACATGGCCGGCATCTGGGCCCGCACGGACTCCACCCGCGGGGTGTGGAAGGCACCAGCGAACGAGCAGGTCCTCGGGGTGCTCGACGTCGTGACACCCATCACCAAAGGCGAGCAGGAGATCCTGAACCCGATCGGCATCAACGCGATTCGGGCATTCGGCAGCGGTGGCTTGAAGGTGTGGGGCGCTCGGACGTTGTCCGACACCGATCCGAGCTGGAAGTACATCAACGTCCGGCGCCTGTTCAACATGATCGAGACCACGATCATGGACGGCACGCAATGGGTCGTGTTCGAACCCAACGACCAGGCCCTGTGGCAACGTGTGGCGCGCACCGTCAACGCCTTCCTGCTCGGTCTGTGGCGGGACGGAGCGCTGTTCGGTGCGACACCGGACGAGGCGTTCTACGTCAAGTGCGATGCCGAGACGAACCCACCCGAGTCGATCGACGAGGGCAAGTTGATCGTCGAGGTCGGCGTCGCCCCGGTGAAGCCGGCCGAGTTCGTCATCTTCCGCATCGGTCAGAAGTCGCTGAGCAGCGCAGCTGGCTGATCGATCACCATCACCCAACCAATCGTTCAGCACCAAGGAGATTCCCGTGGCAAACACCGGCACCAGCGAAAACCTGATGAGGACCTACAACTTCGCGATCGAGATCGACAGCATCACCGTCGGCTTCTTCCGAGAGGTCAGTGGCCTCACGACTGAAGTCGAAGTGATCACCCATCAGGTGGTTAACAAGGAGGGCCGTCAGGTCACCCAGAAAGTCGCAGGCCACCTGTCGACCGGAGAGGTGACGCTGAAGAAGAGCATGGACGGCAACAAGTACCTCAGCGACTGGTTCAAGGAGGTACAAGACGGCAAGTTCGACACCTACCGACGCAACGGATCGATCATCATGTTCGACCCGCAGGGCAAAGAGACCGGCCGCTGGAACTTCATCAAGGGCTGGCCGAAGACGTGGAACGGTCCGAGCCTCGATGCCGGCTCCGACGACGTGGCCACCGAGGAAGTCGTCATCACGCACGAAGGGATGGTCCGGGCATGAGTTTGCAGACCGAGTACAAGTTCACGCTCCCGAAGGGCTACGTCGACACCAACGGGACCGTACACAAGGTCGGCACGATGCGCCTCGCCACCGCACGCGACGAGGTCGAACCGTTGCGCGATTCGCGGGTGCAGGACAACGACGCCTACCTGACGATCATCATCCTGGCGAGGGTCATCACCTCGCTGGGAACGCTGACCCACATCAACCCCAAGGTCATCGAGGACATGTTCGCCTCCGACATCGCCTACTTGCAGGACCTGTACGGCGTGATCAACTTCGGCGATCCCGATTCGATTGCCTCCCTGGACGACAAGCGCCCTTTCGCGGAGTCGATCCGGGAGGAGATACCAGTCGGGGTCGCTTGATCCGGTACGAGTCTTCCGACGTCTGGCGCGAGCTGACGTACCTGGCCTACCACCTGCACTGGGACCTCGAAGCCTTACTGGACCTCGATCATCGCGATCGCGGCACGATCATCGACAACGTTGCATCACTGAACGAACGAGCCTGGGAGGAGGTGAGGAGCCTTGGCTGACGTGGACGCCATGCGCCGCAAGCCGGCAGACCCGGGAGACCCTTGGCTCACCGGAGCCCAGCGCTTCCTTCTCGAGATCGACAGCGTGCCGATCGGATCCTTCACCGAGGTGTCTGGGCTGAGCGCCGAGATCGACCTCGAACAGATCGAGGAAGGCGGACAGAACCAGTACGCTCATCGGGTACCCGGTCGGATGACTTGGCCGAACATCGTGTTGAAGCGCGGTGTCGTCGATGACGACAAGCTGTTCGAGTGGTTCGCCGAGTGCTCCGGGCACGGATTTGCCGGCGCCGGGAACAAGTTCACGCCGCGCCACGGAGCCATCAGCATGATCACCACCCACGGCGAGCGGCTGCGGGCGTGGAACATCGACCGCGCCTTCCCCGTCCGTTGGACCGGGCCGACGTTTGCCGCTACCTCGAGCGATGTCCCCACGGAAGAACTGGAGATCGCCCATCATGGGTTCAAGCCCAGCAACGTCTGACGGCGAGAGCGGCTCGGTCTCGCGCGGGTGGCGACACACGCGGACCCGAATCGTTCGGTCACTAAGACCGGCGAATCGCGCCCTGCGCCCGATGCCCGGCGCGCTGGGACGGCACCTCAGCGGGCAGCCCGATGAACCGCGGAACGTCGGGGTACCCAACTGGTTCGGGGCCGCGGCGTGGCTCCTCACGAGGAGGTCATCTCACGCCTCAATGGCGGCTCCCTTTCGTCAAGGCGCTCCCCTCCAGCGTCACCGCCGCAGAGCGAGCTCCGATTCACCCAGCGGCGCGAGGCTGAACACCCGTTCGCACACAGGCGCGATCTTGGAGCTGGCTCTCCACCGCCGGCCAGCCACACCACAGGCGTCGGCCGGCGCTACCCCGGAAGGCGCGCTGTCGGTCTCGCCGACGCGGCGGGCGCCAAACCTGCTTCGCCGGGCGATCGCAACAATGTCTCCGCGACCATCGGTCGACGTTGCACGGAGCACGAGCAGCGTCGGTGTCGACGCCTCGCTCGGAGGTCAGACCAGTGATCCATCGGTGAGGGGCTTGCGGGGACGTTCGTCGCGAGCAACGGCGATGTCGTCGGCGTTGTCCGCGTCGTTGGGGAACGTCCGTGCGAGGTCGATTCCCTCGTCACCAATGTCCGTACCCAGCGCAATCGGAGCTTGTCACTGGTTGCGCCACTCGAGCGGCACCGGCGCTGTCGAGCCGACTCAGCGGAGCGTTGGCCGGCGCGCCGAGCGGGACGACTCAGCGCAACTCCAACGTCCGCCAGCGCGCACATCACGCCAGAACGCGCCCAGCATCGACGGCCGTTCGATGGCCACGAAGTCATCTCAGTCGATGTGGGGCGCGAGCGCGCGGTCGTCGGATCCGCTCTGGCCGCCGAGCTCGCTCGGGCGTGCTGTGAGTCGAATCACGCGGGTCAGGTCACATCCGACTCACACCGACCCCCGCACCGCGAGCACGCGCGCCAGTCGCAGCGACGCTCGACCCGCTATCCGAGTCGAGGCCGCGCCGGGGTTCCCGATCGCGAACCGGTCCGCTGTGAGCCGGATCACGCGTGATAGGTCACATCCGACTCACACCGACCGGAACACCACGACCAGAAGCGCCTCGCCGCCCCCGTTCCCGACCGCGAACCGGTCCGCTGTGAGCCGGATCACGCGTGATAGGTCACATCCGACTCGCACCGACCGGAACACGGACACCAGGACAAGCCCGCTCCCGACCGCCGATCGACCCCAGCCAGCGAACGCGATTCGGCGCGCTGTGAGTCAGATCACGCGAGACATGGCACATCCGACTCACACCTGCCAAAACACCACGACCAGAAGCGCTGCGCTCCCGTTCCCGACCGCGAACCGGTCTGCTGTGATTCGGATCACGCGTGACAGGTCACTTCCGACTCACACCGACCTGATCACGACGACAGCACGGACTCCGCGCCCGGCGGCGGATCGACCCCGGCCAGCGAACGCGATTCGGCGCGCTGTGAGTCGGATCACGCGGGAGACGTCACATCCGACTAACACCGGCAACGCGCCCGGTCCGGTGCGCAGCCGATCCGTCACGGTCGCGACCGAAGCCGGTGGGCTTCGTCGCTCGCTCGAGGCCACCTCGGGTGCGGTGCTGCGTCGCCGCGCACTGTTCTCGGTCGACGCCGCAGATGCGGTGAGCGTCGTGCCGAGCCGACCGCCATCCTCGTCGCCTTCGCCTTCGGCCTCTTCGACGGCAACTCGACCTCCACGGGTGATCTGTGACCGGCCGGCCTTGCGCCGCTCGCTGCTCTCGGTCGACACTGCCTCAACACCTTCCCCCGCTGTCGGACCAACTCCGGCTCCTCGTTGCCGGGTGCCGGCGGTTGTTCGCCCGAACGTCGTCGTCGCACGCGACACTGGCTCGGCGCAGGCCGCCACCGACGTGCGGCGACGCATCGACGCGGCGAGACCCGCAACGTCCAGCCAGGCGCGGGCCGACCGAACATCGAAGCAGCATTCGCCGACACGACAACCAGCCCCGACCACGCCCGGCCCGGCGATGCGACGCCCGAAGTCGGCTGCGATCGGCACCGCCCTCACGGCGGCAGCGATGCCGGCGGCGTCGGTGATCCAGCGTTCGCCAGATGGCGAAGCTGACCGGACAGCGGACTCGATCTCGGGGATTGACATGGACCGCTTGATGTTGGAACTGCAGGACCGTGTGCTCGCCGAGATCGATCGGCGCGGCGGCCGCTATGGGGGGTCGTTCTGATGTCGGTGACCAAGGCAGCGATCGACATCGAAAAGGGCGCCTCGATCGGTCTCGAGAACCGGATCGAATGCATGTTCAACCCGACGGAGTTCACGATCTCGAAGGGCGCCACCTGGCAGCCCGTCGCGGTGGAAGGCAAGGGGCAGCCTCAGATGCACTTCGTCAAATCGAATCCTGGAACCTTCCGTCTCGATCTCACCTTCGACACGACGACGACCGGATCGGCGGTCACCGCCCACACCGATCTGCTGTTGAGACTGATCGAGCCGAACAAGAACCTGCCGAGCCCGACAGCGACGACCAAGCGTCCGCCGTTCGTGTGGTTCAGCTGGGGTCACTGGAAGTCGTTCAAGGCCTTCGTGCGCGATGTCTCCGTGAGCTTCACCTACTTCTCGTCGGAGGGTGTACCACTGCGCGCCAAGGCCGGCGTGTCGTTCGAGCAGCCAGAAGAAGACGAGGCATGGCCTCTGCAAAACCCGACCTCGCACACGCCGACACCGCATCGGGTGCACCAAGTCCAGCGCGGTGAGACCCTCGACCGCATCGCCAACACGTACTACGGCGATTCGACGGAGTGGCGTCGCATCGCCGCGGCCAACCGCATCACCGACCCGCTTGGAATCTCGGTCGGGTCGCTGCTCGTCATTCCGCGACGGGAGATGACCCGTGCCTGACGATTTCGTCCCGCAGCTGTTCGTGTCACTCAACGGCACCGACATGGCAGCCGAGGCTTACGATGCGCTCGTCGAGGTACGCGCCGAAAGCTCGACACAGCTTCCCGACCAAGCGCGGCTGCGCTTCATCGACCCGGAGTTCGAGCTCTTCGATCAGGAGCTGTTCTCGATCGGCGACCGTGTCAAGGTGGCGATAACCGACCAGGGAGTGCCCCAGGCCCTCACCGAGTGCGAGATCACGTCACTGGCGATGGAACCCGGATCGAACGGCACGATGACGCTCGTCGTCACTGCACTCGGCGCGGCACACCGCCTCTACCGCGGCGTCCAGCTGGCCACCTACATCGACCAGAGCGACAGCGACATCGCGACGACCATCGCCGACAAAGCGGGGTTGAAGGCCTCGGTCGACTCCAGCCAGACTCGCTATCCGCACGTGATGCAGGCAGCGCCGAACAACCGTTTCCTCGACGAACGGGCGGAGCGGATCGGATACCGCTGGTGGGTCGAGGGCGACACGTTGCACTTCAAGCAGGCCGTGTCGGAGGGTGCCGGCACCACGCTCCGCTGGGGTGAAGACATCATCAGCCTGAGGATGATCTGCTCGAGCGCCGATTCCACGAGTGAAGCGACCGTGCGGGCGTGGAACCCCGACACGCAAGAAGCGATCGTCGGCACTGCGTCGTCGAAGACCGATCTCGACTTCCTCGGAACCGACGCTCAGGGGCCGCTCGCTGCAGTTCGTGCGTCGCGGGCACTATCGACGCTCGGACGGTTCCAGGCGACGCGCACCACCGCCGACGTGACCGCGGCGTCAGCGATGGCCGACGGGTTGTGCCGACGCGCCGCGTCAGGGGAGGTCATGCTGCGCGGCGCGGCAAAGGGCACGCCCGGTCTGCGGGCTGGTGCGACCGTCGAGATCACCGACGCCGGTCGACGGTTGTCCGGAAGGTACCGGCTGGCGACGGTCGAGCACGTCTACACGCCGGCCGATGGCTACATCACACGGTTCGCGTCGGGCGGACAAGATCCGTCGGGTCTCGTCGACCTCCTCGGTGGACGATCATCGGTGACCCCGTGGAACGCTCAGCAGTTGGTCATCGGCATCGTCACCAACATCGAGGACCCGGAGCGACCGGCACGGGTGAAGGTCCGCTTTCCGAGCTTCTCCGACACCTTCGAGAGCGCTTGGGCCCGAGTCGCCATGCCCGGGGCGGGAACGGATCGTGGTTTGCAGATCCTGCCGGAGATCGACGACGAGGTGCTGGTCGGGTTCGAGCACGGTGACCCTCAGCGACCCATCGTCCTCGGCGGGCTGTGGAGCAAGAAGCTCACACCGCCACTCGCGACCAGTGCCGTGGTTCGTCAGGGCAAGGTCGCCAGCCGTGTGTGGAAGAGCAGATCGGGCCACTCGATCATCCTCAACGACGCCGAGGCCGAAGCACCCGATTCGATCGTCGTCAGCCTGAAGGGCGGCACCTCCGTCCTGACGATCGGCAAGGAGTCGGTGACGTTGAAGAGCGACAAGGACGTCAAGATCACGACCGATGGTGCCTTCGCCGTCGAGGCGACCGGTGACATCTCGATCAAGGGCGCCAACGTCAAGCTGGCTGCCACCTCGAAGATGCAGATCGACGGCGCACAGGTCGCTGTCAAGGGCACCACCACGGCCTCCCTCGAGGCAGCGACGCTCGATGTGAAGGCGAGCGCCAAGCTCGGACTCGACGGCGGCGGGATCACCGAACTCAAGGGAGGAATGGTGAAGTTCAATTGACCGACATCATCCACCACCGAACCATCGGACTCGACGGTGCCGAGCACACGCCGCTGGAGCTCGTCGGCCGGGGCATCTCGTTCTTCCCGTTCGGTGTCGACGAGCGGGGCAGCGTCCGCCTGACCGCCGGCGACGATGTCGAAGCATCGCTGAGGATGGTCATCTTGACCGCGCCGGGTGAGCGGGTGATGCGTCCCGAGTTCGGCTGCGCGATCTGGGACTACGTCTTTTCCCCCGTCAACGCCGCCACGCTCGGCCAGATGGCACACGCGGTCCGCCAGGCACTCGCTCGGTGGGAGCCGCGCATCGAGGTCGACCTGGTGCGCGTCACGCCCCAGCCAGGGCCGGACTCCGTGGTGACCATCGACATCGAGTACCGCATAACGGCCAACAACGATCGCCGCAACCTGGTCTTTCCCTTCTACGTGATCCCGGGAGGCACCGAGCCATGAGCATCGACGTGCCGGCCCTCGACGATCGCAGCTTCCAGCAGATCGTCGACGAGGCGAAACGAAAGATCCCCGAACACTTCCCCGAATGGACCAACCACAACGTCTCCGATCCGGGCGTCGCTCTGATCGAGCTGTTCGCGTGGATGACGGAGATGACGTTGTTCCGGCTGAACAAGCTGCCGGACAAGGCCACCAAGGCGTTGCTGGGCATGGTCGGTTTCGAAGTTTTCCCGGCACGCGCCGCCACCGCCGACCTGACGTTCTTCATCAATCGTCCACCAGTCCCACAGGGCCAGTCGGGCACGAGTCCGGCGCCGGTGCCCATCCGAAAGGGCACGAGGGTTGCTACTGACGGCGTGGAGAGCACGCAGGTCATCTTCGAGACGGACCACGATCTCTTGCTGACACAGCCGGTGTTGGAGCACTGTGGATCGTTGCGGCCAGGTGGTCGCTTCGTCGACCGCTGGTCGGCCGGCGACGACGGGCCCACCGCCTCGGTGAGGTTCGATCCCCCACTGGTGTGCTTCGAGGGTCTCGCCGCAGCGCGGCGGGGGTGGTCGGTGGAGTACGACCGGCTGACTGCGGACCAGAAGTTACATTGGAAGCCTCGGCACGGGTTCGAAGGTGACGCCCTGTATTTCGGCTTCGCCTCGACACTTGCGCGTGCCTTGGTGCGCGTTGCGGTCCAGGCAAACATGAAAGGGGTCGGCATCGACCCGCAGCGTCCACCGATCGTGTGGGAGGCATCGACCAAGGATGGTTGGGCGAGGTGTCGTACCACCGAAGATCGAACCCAGGGCCTGAACGTGCACGGAACCGTGGACATCCAGTTCCCCGCGGACCACGATGTCATGTCGATCGGGGGCGGCGAGGCCCAGTGCTGGCTCAGGCTGCGCTTCGACGAAGAGGTGTGCCCGACGTACGAGGCAAGCCCCGAGCTGATCTCGGTCGACTTCGAGACCGTCGGCGGCGTCGTGTCCGCCAGCCACGCCGAGTTCCAAACACCACGCATGCTCGGATGGAGCGATGGCAAGCCCGGTCAGACGTTTCAGCTCGAGCGACCAGTGGTCCGCGCGGCTGACACCATTCGCCTGACCGTCGACGACGAGCCGTGGCAGCTCGTCGACGACTTCCGCAACGCCGACGAGTCGGCCCGGGTCTTCACGCTTGATGCCTCCTCCGGTGAGATCGCCTTTGGTCCCGAGGTGACAGCGGCAGACGGGGTGACTCGGGCGAAGCGCGGGGCCGTGCCGAAAGTGCACGCACGGATCGTGGCGGGCGAATTCCGGATCGGTGGCGGCGATCGCGGGAACGTCGGCGCCGGGCGGCTGCGCAACTTGCGCGACGCCCTGAGCTACGTGGCCTCGGTCACCAACTTCGAGGCCGCTCAGGGAGGCGTCGATGCCGAGCCAATCGAGAGCGCGATCGAGCGGGCGCCGCTGACGTTGCGTGCCGGTGACCGCGCCGTCACCCTCGCGGACTACGAGCGGATCGTGCGTGATGCCGCTCCCAAGCTCCCGCTCGTCGTGTGTCGTCCTCCACTGACCCAGGCGTCGCCGATCAGAATGCTCATCCTGCCCCCGGTGGCGACCCACCACGCGGTGCAGAAGCTCGATGACTACACCCTGCCCGACGCGCTCTGCGACCGAATCGCCTCCCATCTCGAGTCCCGACGCCTCGTCGGCACCACGTTCCTGCTCACCACGCCGTTCTTCCTCGGTCTCTCTGTCGCTGTCCGGATTCGAGCAGCGAAGGCGGCGGACGACGCCGAGAACAGGGAGACCTCGAGTCCACTGCGCGATCGTGTGCTCGATCGCCTTTACCGCTTCATCAACCCGATCATCGGTGGCGAACGCGGCGACGGGCTGGGGTTCGACGAAGCGATGACCTCCGATCGGATCGCCAACGTGATCAGCGACGTCAACGGGGTCCGCGACGTGATCGATGTCGTGTTGTTCGAAGCGGACGCCCGACGTGAACGCCGACTCGACGGAGGGCGGCAACGCATGGAGCTGCCACCGGACACGCTGTTCATGTCGTTCCAGCATCGCGTGATCATCGAGGAGGAGGGCTGACGTGGCCGGATACATGCACGCCCAGCTTCCCGTCGTGATGGCAACCGACGAGAAGTTATCATCGTTCCTGCACGGGCTCGACGAGATCGCATCGGAGTTGTACGACCGAGTCGGTGCCACGGATCGGTACTTCGATCCAACCATCGCGCCACTCCCGCTGGTTCGTTGGTGGGCGGGACATCTGAGCGTCGACATCGACGCCGACCGCCCCGACCACGAGCAGCGGCGCATCGCCGTGACCGCTGCGACAACGTTTGCGCAGCGAGGCACGGCGTCGTCGTTGGTCGCCAACCTCGAATCGCTCACCGGCGCGACGGTGACGCTGACCGGCCCAGGACTGGGCGGGGTCAGCGTCGTGCGCTCCGCTCTCACGCGACAGAACGGGGCGGCGTCCGCGTCCGTTCCTCCGCTGCTGCCACCGCCGGCCGTGCCGATCTACAACGACATCACGATCACGCTTGCTTCGCTGGGTCGAGCATCGCTGGCGCAGGTGCGAGAGGTGGCTCGCCGCGAGCTCTCGGCGCACGTCAGATTCGAGATCGCAATGGCCTCTGCGCCGACGACCGGTGAGGACTGATCATGGAGCTTTCTGCGTGCCCGTGGTGCGGGGTCGACCTGGCACCTGCCCCGGACCGATCGGCGATCAAGGCCGCCAACTTCTGCGCGAGTTGCGACAACCCGTTGTTCTGGCCGCGCCAGCAGTCTCGGGGCATCGCCGCGCCGACGACTGGTGCCACCGCGTTCGACCTCGCGCTGCCTCTGGAGGAACGTTGGGCTCGCGAACGTCAGCCGGGCGAGGGGGGCCAGGAGTCGAGCACCGCATTGCCCTGTTGGCATTGTGCCGAGCTCAACCCCGCCACCGCGACGAGATGCCGGGTCTGCGACAGTGCGCTCCCGCAGCCGCCACCTGAACCGCTGAAGACGAAGGCAAAGCCCTGCTCGGCGCCGAGCGGGGCCATCGCACGGCGGATCATCGAGCCGCCGACGTGGCTCCTCGTCACCCTCGGTGTGGTGTTGGTCGTGCTCAGCACATGGCTCGTCGTCTGGGCGTTGAGCTGAGCGTCTCGTCGTGCCGCGACGCTGACGCCGTCAGACGCTGTCGGCCGTGATCGCCGCCACGGCGTGGTCGGCAGTGACGACGAAGTGCAGCAGTTTCTCACCGTCGTCGTCGAAGAGTCCGTTGAGCAACAACTGCACTGGTCGCCTCACCGTCCAGAACTCGTCCAGGTCGAGGAACACCATCGGGCTGCGCGTGCCGTCGACGGATGAGTAGTAGTTCTGGGCGGCCTCTTGGAACACCTCCTGAAGTGTGCCCGCGCTTCCTTCGGCGAAGATGATGCCGGCCTTCGCGATCGCCAGGAGACCATCCTCGCGAATCGAGTTCTCGAAGTACTTGGCGTGAGCCGTGGCCAACGGCGTCGGAGGCTCCTGACCGTAGAGCCATGTCGGGATGCCCACGCTCTCGCCCGCTGCCGACCCCGACCACTTCCCGGCCACGTCGAATGCGGGCACCTGCCATCGATGCACGGCCTCGAGGGTTCCAGGGTCGAATTCTCCATCCGGGCGGATCAGTTGGGCCTGTGTGTAGGTGGGGAACTTCGGCACCGCCGACAGCATCGTCAGTGCCGAGCGGAGGTCGTCGTGCCCCGATCGGGACAGCCGTGCGCCGAGATGGGCGGCTTCCATCGCTCCCGGACCGCCGCCGGTCACCACGAGGTAGCCCTGTGCAGCGAGTCGCCAGGCGATGTCGGCCACCATCTCGTAGGCCGAGGCAGAGCGTTCGAGGCCATGCCCACCCATGAACGCAACGACACGACGGCCGGCGATGACCTCGGCGAGCGCACGAGTGATCCGGTAGTCGTGGAGGGCACGGTCCTGGGCGATCGTGTCCGCAAGCGGGACTCTCAGGCCCTCACGTACGGCGGCGAGGTATGTGCGGGCATCGAGCGTCGCCGCGTACGAGAGCGGATCGTCCGGCGTCCAGTCACCGAGGAGGTCCTGGGTGGTGTACAGGTCCGTCTTCACAGTGCCAGACTCGTCAGTCGAACGATCGGTGCGACTGCCTCGGCAGGCGGGCGTACATCGACGGCGACCGTTGCTGGGGCGAAACCGGTGGCGCTCACGGTGAGAACCACCGTACCGGCACCGAACGACGCGGTCGTGCGCCAGCTGCCGGCCCCGTCTGTCAAGGCGATCACACGACCATCGGGGTCGGTCACGACAGCACCGGCGATTCCGGCTCCCGTGAGGTTGTCGACGACCCGTCCACTGATCGCCACCGGCGAGGCCGTGAGCACGACGATCGCCGGTTGCGTGCTCGCCGGCGGTACCTGCAAGCTGATCGCTACCGGGTTATAGCCGGCTTTCGAGAACGACACGTTGTACGTTCCGACGTCCAGCCCGTCGAGCACCCAAGATCCATCCGCCAGGGTGACGATTCCTACTGATCGTGCGGCTCCGGTGAGTTGAACGGCGACGTTGGCCAGCGGTAGGCGGTTGTCGTCGCGCACGATGCCCGACAGCACTCGTTGATCCGCGGGGATCGTCGTCGGAGGCGGCACCGGTACCGCCTGGAGCGGCACGAGCAGACCGATCGAGTTGTCACCTGCCTCGAGGATGACCAATCGTCGTTCCGTCACGAAGCCGGCCTTGCTGATCGTCAACTCGAAGGTTGCCGGGGCCAGCTTGGAATCCGGTGTGAACACGAACGAGAATCGTCCATCGTCACCTGTCGGGGTCGGCGGCGTGACGCCGGCGGGCGAGCCGGTGATCGCATCGAGCCGGTTCGCGGCCACGAGCACGCCGGCTGACGGTTCGCCGGCCTCGGTCACGATTCCGGCGATCGATGACGTCTGCGCGAGCAGCGCCACCGGCGACCCGGGCCCGGCGGTGATCGGCGTGGTCCCCGACAGGCATGTCCAACTCGGTTCCGCTGTGGTGGGGATCACGACCCCCGAACACACCACGTCGGCATAGCCGGTCGCGGAGATGGCAACCCGATACGAACCGGGCAGCATGTCGAGCAACTCGTAGGTACCGGACGTGGCCGACGTGATGACGATCGGGTTTCGATTCGGGTCTGGCTGCCCGTTGAGCGACCCTTCCTCGAGCAACGCCTGAACCGTCAACGTGGCGCCGGGCACGGGCCGGCCATCGGACGCAGCGACGATCGTGCCGACGAGGGCATCAGGTGGACCTGCGATGCTTGCCGCCGTGCCACCCGTTGCGTCGGGTGACCCCGGCGTCCCGGCTGGCCCTAGTGCGCCGGTAGCGCCCGGCCTCGCGGCGGCACCCGACCCGACGGCGACGCCCGTCCCGGTGAGGCCTTGGTCGGCTGCGGCGCTACCGGGCGGTGTTGCGCCGGCGGCCGCGGCGATCGCATCGATTCGGGTCTGCGACAACGCATCGGCCGAGGCCGCCTGGTTGTCGAGTCCGTTGACGACGTCGCCCACCCCGTCCTTGAATGCTGTGGCGACGTCACCTTTCGAGTCCTTGACCACGCTGTCGATCGCCGATCCGACGACGACGCCCCACAGGCCGAGCAGCGCCACGACCGATCCGAGCATCAACACCAGGCGAGGCACATACGGCCGTTGGGCGAATGCGGCGACGACCGGCGGGATGTCCTGCGAGGGTGACTTTGCGGTGATGGTGAACTGGCGTGGCACGGCCGAGCCGGTGAAGCTGCGGCGACCGGAGACCACGGCTTGCACCGACCTGGTCACGCCGGCAGGCAGCTCCAGAACGGGCGGATCAAACCGGTAGGCGAAGTGGTTCTCGTTGTCGCTGCCGCTGAGCGACATGTCCATCGGCGTGTTGCCGATGTTGCTGAGGGTCAGGCCGAAACGTCCGGTCCGCCGACCCGTTGCCGACATCGGGTCGATCGCCATCGTCGCTTTCGCCACGGCAGCGACGTCGAGCCGCAGCGTCTCGACCGCGAAGATCGAGGCCTCGGTGGACGATGTCAGCTTCAGCAGCAGTTCCGACGATCCTGCCGGGTAGTCGACGGGCAGCGTGATCCGAACTAAAACCGCCTCCTCCGCATCCGGCAGCAGCGTCACCAACTCGGGCTCGATGTCTGCGCCCGTGTCGTCCAAGCCGAGCACGGTCAACCCGAACGCGTCGATCAGACTCGTTCGGTTGAGCGCAATCGCTTGAACCGTGAACGGTTCACCCGGCTTGACCGCGATCGGTTCGGCGGGCACGAGCCGCAGCGTCGTGTTGGCCAGGGGCTTCGATCGCCGGCGCTTGGCCGTCGGGCCCGAGGAGTCAGAGGCCGACATCGAAGCTCGCTCCACTCGCCGTTGGGCAACCCAGCTCCAACTGGCTGCCAGCACACGCTTCTTCTGCCCTGCCGCCCCACACGAACACGTGGGTCCCGCTCCACGCGGCGGTGATCTCCTGACGGAAGCCGAGTTGCCGTGAGGACGGCAACGCCCGCGTATCTGAGCCGTTGCCCGGGGTGTAGACGGTTGGTGCCACCGCGTCCAGTTCGGGGACGGAGGACGCCACGGCGAACGCCTCGCCTGTCCAGGCCGCAACGAAGTCGGTCCCCAGGTGCTCCGGCGCATCGGGCAAGTCTTTCCATGTGAACTTCGGCAGGCTCGAATCATTCGGGTCCGGCGCCAGCGCCAGTGACCAGGCCGCCGGATCCTTGCCGTTCGATGGTTGGACGTCGGAGCACACACGAGCTGGCTGTGTGAGATCGATGTTCTGTACGTCTCCGACACCGAACCCGCCGAGGAAGATGATCTCGGTCGGGGACACGACAGCCTGATGGCACGCCCTCGCTGTCACCAGGCGATTGCGGATCAGGTGCCAGCGGTTGCGAACGACGTCGTAGGCGTAGGTATCGGAGAGCAGGTTGCCGTCGGGGCCGAAGCCGCCGTTGATCACAAAGTAGCGCCCGTCCCACGCCGCGGCGTGGAAGGCGCGAGCGGCACCGTCGAACACCTCGAGATCACCGGTGCGAAACAGGCTCCAGATCCCGTTCGACAAGTCACCGATGTCGGGGGCGGTCGATGTCGAATCGGAACGAACCTGCCCGGCGCGTAGGATCCCTCCGTCTGCCAGCACCCGACCATCCGGCGACATCCCACCGAAGATGATCAGCTCCTGCCCCGTCCACAGCATGCTGAATCCGACCCGCGGCTCGAGACCGCTCGGCGGCAATGTCGCCCATTGCGACGTCACCGGATCGAACTGCGCGCCGTAGTACGGCGTTGCTTCGCCGGGGGCGGTCGTTGCCACGGCGGCGCCGGGAGGTTGCGCCTGCGACGGCGTGAACCCTCCCCAGACCACGTAGTGATCGCCCGTCCACACCGCTCGATGCCCGGTACGCGCCGCGTCGTCGGGTAGGTCCGGCAGAGGCGTCCACCTCTTGTCGGCAATCGAGTACATCGCACCCGTGGAGAGCTCGCTTCCGGCCTGATCCACGCCGCCCCAGATGATCACCGCCTGTTGCGAGGGGCTTCGCCCTGCGATCCAGTCGCCCGCACGTTCCTGGGCTCCTGGCAACCCTGTCGGGCGATCCGGCCGCACGAAGCTGATCCAGGTCGCCGTATGGCCGGATCGCGCTGCGAACGTCTCCGGCGCGTCGGCGGTGCGGACCCAGGTCGGTTTGGGCTTGCTGCTCACCACCCGTCGCGCCAACGTGCTCAGCCCCCAGACAGCGACGAGGATCACGGCAGCGATGGCGACCAGCTTGAAGAGCACGGGTGGCAGGACCGAGCCTTGTCGGAACGACCCAGGCACTGTCTGGGCCCCGCTCGAACCCTGCGCGGTGATGTCGAAGGCATGTTCGCGTGGTGAACCCAGCCAACGCACCCGGCGCCTCACGACGGCGTTGGCGTGGCAGAGTTGCCGGGCGCCGAGCCGGACGACGCTCGGACTGAAGTCGACGGTGAGCCTGCGATCGGGGTGGGACGACGTCAGAGCGAGGGTGATGGGTTCGTTGCCGCGGTTCTCGAGCTCGATCCTGGTCGAGCGGCTGAGCAGACCAGCGATACGGCGTGGCGAGATCTCGACACGAACCTTGGAGATGTCGTCGACGACCACCACGATGTCGGCGACCGCCAGACGGCGAAGGTCTCCACCGTCGATGGCGATCCATTCCACGGCCGCCGGGTTCCTGCCCGGTCGCAGCCGCTCCGGCAAGTCGAACGTGAACCGCCTGAACTCGCCAAGTGCCGACGGATCGACGTCATCATCCGAACGTGCGACCACCGGCCTACCCAGACCGACCAACCTGACCAGGGTCTTTGCCGGTTGACGGGTGTTGTTGACGAAGCCGACGCCCAGTTCGAGGGATTCACGCGGAGCGGTGTAGGCGACATATCGCGCCGGTTCCTTCGGTGGCGTCCACGGGATTGGTGTGTCGGGTGCCTGAACGGTCAGTCGGAACTCGACCGGAGTCGCGCACCACGCGTTGGGCATCTACGCAGTGTGAGGGCACCGGGTCGCCGGGGGCGAGGACAATCCAGGCAGACTTCCGGGTAACCACCCCGCACGACCAGGAGCTCGATCAGGTCAGCTGCATCAGTCGGTCGGAAACGATTCCCATCACTGCGTGCTTGTCGGGGTTGGTCTCGGCGGCTGCTCGCAACCTGAAGACGTTTCGCTGTTGCGTCAACGCCGCCACACCCGCGTCCATCCCGGCGTGGAATTGATCCATGAGGGTCCCCACCTGCTTCACGGTCAGGTTGATGTTTGCCCTGAGCAGCAGGAACGGCACGATACCGGCGGCGAACGTCCGCCTGCGCGCGCTCGTGGTCATGAAGCGCTCGCCGTCCCATCCCTGGCGCAGATCGCTGTTCGGGTCGACGTTGTCGATGGCCGCCGGACCGTGGGCGGTGAAGTCGAGGTTGTCGAGGTTGGCGGACGGTGCGCCGTGGTCGACCCTGAAGCGATCCGTGTTGCCGAGCATCAGGTCGAACGCCGCGATGCGTCCGAGCTGAAGGTGCACCGAGCCCTTCTTCAGGTGCGCGATGTACGGTGCCGGAGCTATGGGTACGGCCCCCTGACGCGGCATGAACACATCGCCGAGACTCTTCCCCACATCGACGTGCTGTGCCTTGAACATCATCGTGTTCGGCGCGCCGGCGAGTGTGGCCTTCAAGCTGGCCAGCCCGCCACCGGGCGTCCCCGCCGGCAGGCCGTTCAGGACCGTTTGGTCCGGTCCGGGCAGCGGCACCACGTCGGGCGCGCCGGGCAGTTGCGGGGCGAACTCAGTCGTCACGGCGTGGCGCGCCGCATAGGGCCCGGCACCCTCGTTGGGGTTGTACACCTCGGCTTTGACCACGATCCGTTCGCCATTGGCTGATTCCAGCCGCCACACGCTTCCGGCCTTGAGCTCGGTCACAATCTGGATGTCCGCAGCCTGGAGCGGTTGGTTGTAGACCAACTGTCGCTGCAGCGGCGCCGATCCGCCCAGCACCCTCAACGTGATGGCGTTGCCGGCGAGCCGTTGAACGCCGAGGAGCGATTGCGCCGAACTCGACCAGGCCCGAGAAGCAGCCGTGGAACCTGTGCCATTGGAACGGCGGTCCGACTCCGGCCGTTCGCCGTGGTGGAGCCGAGGCGGGGCTTCGCGATGCGACGTGGCGCGCGCTCTCTTCACAATGCTCCTTTTGGCGTTGGAACAACGCCCTCCGTCGAGTGTGACAGCCGCACCCGGTGCCCACAAGGGACACTGTAACGATCCTGCACGTTCGGGCAGGTTTGCCATGGGCGAGATCAGCTGGGGGTGCGATTCCTGATCGCCTCAGCCAGCGCGCGGGCGGGGTCGGACGCGACGATGTCTTCCAGCAGCACCGGGCGGCCGTCTCCGTCGGCGAGCGGCACGCGCCAGTTCGGGTACTCGTCGATCGTGCCGGGCTGGTTGATCGTCCGTCGATCGCCGACGCCGCAGTCGTCGTCGCCGTGCCGAATTCATGGCCGAATCGCACAGGCCGAATCCACCCGTCCCCGCGTCGTCCTCGTCCCGATTCCGTTCTATGGCCACGAGACGCTTCGGGCACATATGCCCTGAGCTGGGCATATGTGCCAAAATCTTTGTGGAGCTCGGGGGAATCGAACCCTCCCGCACGCTTTGGCGTCGTACCTGCTCAGTGGCTATCGCCGCTGGTCAGAGTGCGTTTTCGAGTGTCCTGCAGTAACCGTCAGTGACCTGGAATGGCCTGCATTTGCCGCCCTTTTGCCGCCCGGTCCGCCCGTTCGCCGCCCTATCCCGAAGAGCTTCAGGCGACGTGGAGGAATCGGCGGAGTGCTTCGCGGATGATTTCGCTGGTGGTGGTGTCGTCGGCGGTGGCACGGGCTTCGACAGCGGCGCGCAGTTCAGGGTCGAGGCGCACGGGCACGACTTCGGCGGGGCCGGAGCCCATCGGCGGTCGCCCGCCGCGGGGTCGCAGTGTGGTGATGTCGTAGCCGGCTTCGGCCTCGGCGGCCATGCGTTCGATGTCGGCGTCGGTGATCGGCTTACCCCGCGAGGTGCCGAGGTCGGGGCTGGGCTTGTTGTTCGTCATGGTCTGTTCTCCGGTGGTCGGGGGAGCAACCCGCGGTAGTGGGCTCGCATCGGCATCGCGTGGATGACCATCTCGCGTCCGTCGTCAAAGTGGAGTACGATCACCTCGAGCATGTTGCCGGAGCGGTCAGGTCCGAGGACGAGGGTTCGCAGTGGTGACTCGTCGTCGCCCATGTCGGCGACCACGAACGCATTCGCGACAGCGTGTTGGACGTCGTCGGCCTCCACACTGTGTTTGCTCGCCGAGCGGTGGAACTCCACACGCATGAATCGTATTACATAACCTCGTAGAACACAACGGCCGTCGCCGGCTCGGGGTTGGTCGCGACGTTGGTGCTTAGCCGAGGAAGTCGGTGCAGGCGTCGCCAGATCCCAATTTGAACTCAACCGCCATCGCGGTCCAGGTCACGAACACGCACCGATGCAGACCGAAGAACGGTGCGGGATAGCGAACCTTGACCTCGTCGGGGGAGTACTGGGTCCCGTCAGCGAAGGCCGACACGGCAGCGAAGACTTCTTGGAGCATCGTTCCGTCAGCGTTCCACCTGTCGATGTCGGCCTTCGTCGTTCCAGCGAACGCCGTCTGCAGTTCGCGGCGCAGCGACTGTTGATGGCGGTCGGCGCCGACAAGCACCAGCGCCAGCCCGACCGCTCCGAAGGCCAGCACAGCGACAGCCGCCATCGCCTGCTTGCGTGGCGACAGCGTTCCCTCGGCTCGAGGCCTCAACCGCGCGACGAGCGCCGCGGCGCAAACGCCTACGAGCGCGCCAATGCTGTTCGCGAGCAGATCGGCCACATCCGGCGCACCCAATCCGGTGATCGCCTGTACGGACTCGATGAGGACCGACACCCCGACGATCGCGGCAGCGACCACAGCCGGACGTCTCGTCATCCACGTCCACGCGACCCCAGCGGGCACGAAGAGCACCACGTTGAGGATGAACTGGCTGCTTCCGAATGGATCCGAGCGCAATCGTTCGAGGCCCTGGTCGACCAGTCGGCCACCCTGTCCAAGGAAATCTGCTGTGGCCATCCACTTCGAAGGAGGGTGACCGCAACGATGAGGGAGACAGAAGCGAGGGACGCGAACAGTGCTCCGTACGCTTGGTCGGTGCGACCCGATCGGCGTAACCAGTACGTCAACACCGCCACTGCCAAGAGCAGGACGGCCAAAGTCGGCAATGCATGCGTGTCCGCGATCGAACCGACGTCTCGGGACACGCCGTCCACGGCATACAACCCAGTCAGCGGGGCCACGATCGAGAACCCTACGTGCGGCGCGGCGCGTCACTTGGGGCTGACCAGGTGACCTCGAAGATGGGGGCGAACGACCACGCTCGTCGCGCGCCTGGAATGTCATCCGCCGGCCGTGACATTTCGTCGCATTCGCCAAAGCTGCGTCGCCATCCGCCCTTTTGCCGCCCCGCCACTGGCAGCTGCTGACGTCGACGCCGCTGACCTGGGCCGATATCCAGGGCCAGAGTGTGCTGGGGGGTGGTGACCCTCAGAATTCCCCCGTCCATATCGACTGCGTTTCCCCTGGTCAGCGGCATGACTGTCGCTGGGGGGAATCCGCCGCCCCCGCCTCGATTTCTGTAAACACCCTGGTAGATGCCACTTTTAGTGGAGCTGGGGGGAATCGAACCCCCGTCCATCAGGCTATGAACGTTCGTGATACGGCCATTCCCGACTCACTCGCTAACGCAGCGAGACCGGCGGGTCGGCTGACCTCCGCAAGCGGGGGTCCACGCTCGGTCTTTGCCGAGTGTCAGCAGACTTTCCTACAGTCAGCGGTCTTTCTCGCCGTCATCCCCCGCTTCTGTTGCCGGGCTGCGGTGGATCGGCCCCGTGCGCCATTTCTGGTCACGATGTCTCTTCGCTCACCTAAAGATCAGGCGGCGAGAGCGAACTGCTCGTTGGCAATTCTATTTGTTGCCCCGTTTAGCGAGTCTGAGCAACTCGGGTCGCACGCTCGCCCACAGATACTGATGTCGAAACCAGTCAGCCCCGTGTTTGATTGTCCGACCACCCTATCGGCCATCACCATGATCCCGAACGAGTGTTTCCGTCGCCACCGGGTCGGACGCAGGCACTCGTTTAGAATGGCGCTATGAGCCTCGCTGACGAGAAGTACCTCGCACTCACCACCTTCAAGCGTGACGGCACACCAGTGACCACGGCGGTCTGGGCGGCGCCGATCGATCACGGCAAGATCGGGTTCTGGACGTCGTCGGGATCGGGCAAAGCCAAGCGCCTTGTCCATACCTCGAAGGTTGTCGTGCAGCCGTCCGACGCTCGCGGTCGGGTCAAAGCCGGCACATCGCCCACCGAGGCATCCGCCGTATTGGTGACGGGAGCGGAACTCGATGGCATCCGCACCAAGATCAAGGCCAAGTACGGCGTGATGTGCAGCATCACCAAGTTCTTGAACAAGGTCGGAGGAGTCATCAAGCGCAAGCGGATTCCGTACGGTGACTGCGGCGTCATGATCACGCCCAATTGATCACACGACCCACATTGCATCGACGGTTGGGTTTGGCACTACTCGCCGCGTCGCAACTCGTCGTGGCATGCTCGTCGGGATCAGCGACGTCGTCGACGACTGCTACTGGAACCGCAGCGTCGACCGCAACCACCTCGTCGCTCGCTCCGACAACGTCATCGTCGACCTCGACCTCCACCTCCACCTCGACAACGACGTCGACTTCAACCACGTCGACGTCTACCACTACGACGGCCCCCGACGAGTTGGTCACCGAAACGCGGCGGATCGGCGAGACTGTGCGGGGTCGCGACATCACCGCCTATCGAATGGGTGACCCCGACGGCCGTCCAGTGTTACTCGTCGGTGTGATCCACGGGAACGAAGCAAAGGGCTTCGAAATCACTCGGTTGATCCGCACCATGCCGACCCCTCCCGGCATCGATCTGTGGATCATCGACAGCATCAATCCCGACGGGCAGGCCGCCAATGTCCGGGAAAACGCCAACGGTGTCGACCTCAACCGCAACGTGTCGCACAACTGGAACTACATCCCGCAGTCGGAGGACAACGGTCAGTATTCAGGCGAAGCACCCGCCGATCAACCCGAGACGCAGGCGCTCGAGACGTTCGTGAACGAGATCCAGCCGAACATCACCATCTTCTGGCACCAAGATGCCAACCGGGTGTCACCTGGGGGAGCGCGCAGGGCGATCCCCGAAACCTTTGCGGCCATCGTGGGTCTGTCCACCGCGGGCACGCCCTGCACCGCCGGGTGCACCGGCACGGCAAGTCAGTACGTGAATCACGCCGTCGACGGTGGAACTGCATTCATCGTCGAACTGCCGGGCAACGACGCCGTCACGCCGGCAATGGTCAAGCTCCATGCCGAGGCAACCCTCGAGGTGATCACGCTCTAACAGGTCGTCAGTCGGTGCGACCTTTGGCCTGGCGCCCCATGGCGCGCTGCATGTCGCGCTGCGCATCGCGTTCGGCCATGGCGTTGCGTTTGTCGGCCTTGCGGCGGCCGCGCGCCAACGCCAGTTCGACCTTGACCTTGCCGTCCTTGAAGTAGAACGACAACGGAACGAGTGACAATCGCTCGAGCGCAACCTCTGCGGCGATTCGCTCGATCTCGCGGCTGTGCAGCAGCAGTTTCCGTGGCCGGTCGGGATCGTGCGCGCCGATGCCGTGGGCGAACTGGTAGGGCGGGATGTGAATGCCATCCAGCCAGATCGCCCCGTTGATGACCCGTGCGTAGGCGTCGGCCATCTGCAGGTGCCCCAGACGCAGGCTCTTCACCTCGCTGCCCTGCAGCACGATGCCGGTCTCGATGGTGTCGAGGATCGAGTAATCGTGCCGAGCTTTTCGATTGCTGGCGATGAGCTTGCGATCTGCAGATCCCGGACTGGAGGGTGACATCGCCGATGCATACCGCTGGTGCTGGAGAATCGCAGCGACGATGAC
The DNA here is from genome assembly GCA_031408175.1 of Ilumatobacteraceae bacterium. Lineage (GTDB taxonomy): Bacteria > Actinomycetota > Acidimicrobiia > Acidimicrobiales > Ilumatobacteraceae > JAENVT01. The sequence continues at coordinate 227 of JANOJI010000315.1, read as the reverse complement.
GGGGGCGGCGCACACCGCGCCCGCGACAACACACTTTCCCCAGTTCGGCAGCCGTTCCACGCGCGGCGATCTCAGCACGAGCATCCCCACCGGAGCGAGCGCCCCAAGCCAGAACACAAGCGGCGTCGCGTCCGCGTAGTAACGGGCCAGCAGCCAGATCGTCGCGTGGAGCACGCCGACGAGCCCCGCGCCCGCCGCGCCGAGCATCACGCGGTCACGCCACAGAC
>JANOJI010000305.1:0-22068 GCA_031408175.1 Ilumatobacteraceae bacterium | reverse complement strand
GAACCGGTGGATCTCGTACGCTTCGATGAGCCCATAGCCATCCTTTGCGATCAACCCACTCAGAATAGACCTCGGCGTGCCCTTTCTGTGCCCTTTCCAGCGGAGAATGGCGGATCACGAAGGAATATGGCGGACTGCGATTTCTTCATTAGACCAGGTCAAGCGCACAACCATGCTGGTCATAAAATCGTGTATGTCAAACTTCCAAGCTGGCTATGCGGGTTCGATTCCCGTCACCCGCTCCCACGTCTGCCCGATCTGGGCATGGTCGCGCACGGGGCGATCGCGGCATTGCCGCGGCATTCAGATTCAGGTGCCTACGCACCGGCGCTGCTCGCCAGTTTCAGAGCGGTCGCGCCGATCGCATCATCTCGGTGGCTCTGGCGATGTCGAACTCGTCGGCGTCGAAGCCGTGCGGCAGCCACCCGGTCAGTTCCTGGTGCTCCTCGTGCATCGGGTCACTGATCGCAGCCAGAAGGTTGCCGTAGCCCTACGGCCACCGCAGTCGTCGGGTGGGCAGGCGCCGCTCGCCGGCGAGGCAGACGCAGTCACGCACTCCAAACCTTACGGTAGGGCACGGCGACTACGTCGCAGCGGGATTGCCAGTCACAGCGGCAGCGAACGTCGCGGGATCGACGGTGTAGTCGACCGCGGTGCGGTACGTCGCCTCGTCGCGCTGGTTGGCGAACGTCACCCTCGCGGTCCCATTGGCGTCGATCTGCACGGTGTGAACGAGCGCCGAGGGCACAGGGAGCGGACCGACCGGCTGCCCCGCCTCGATGAGTGATGTCGCCGTGTGCTCCCAGCGCCGTCCGATCTCTGCCGGCGCAACCGGCGGGAACACGAAGAAGGTCTTCGGCAGATGGCCACCGGTGACGATCTGTCCGAGCTCCCAGGCCAAACCAGGAGTCTCGCCGGTCGCGACCGCAATCATTCCAGCCTCTTCCATGCGACTCGCCACCTGATCGCGCCAGGTCTCGTCGGAGAGGTGCTCCCGCGCCGCACCCAGCGAGGCGAGTGATCGTCCGGGCCGTCCGACGGCTACGACGGGTCCGTAGCTGTTGAGCTCCCACGCGACCGATTCCTCGAACGGATCGGTGCCGCGCACGGAGAAGAGTTCCAGCAGTGGTCGTCTTGCCGAGGCAATCGTGGGCAGCATCAGGCTGTCGTCATGGAAGGATCGTAGGTAGAGCGCGGCCCGACGGTGGTCGAGCTCGAGCACCCGCTTGGTGCCCGAGCGGCCGAGCGCTCTGGCGATGCGGAACAGCCATCCGCCCAGCACCGCCACAACGAAGCCGCCGACGCCGAACACGACTCCGACGGTGCGTGGCGCGAGCCCGAACTGGTCGGACCACTTGAGCTGCGCCAGGGTGGGCGGAAGCAGTACGAACCGCAAGCCCTTGATTGCGTACCCCACCCCCAGCCCGAGCACGACGAGAGAGAGCAAACCGACCACCGCGCCCCCAGGCCGAGGGAGGATGAACCGGCGGTCCGGCGCCTTTGCGCCCAGCAAGCCGAGCTCGCGGCTCTGCCACCTATGGGTGAGCAGCAGCCCCCCTGCGAGCGCGCTCCCGGCGACGGCGATGCCCCGCCAGGCGAAGTCGCCGGCGAGCGCCACGATGCTGACGTTCACCGCGACAAATTGCCCGCCCGCGACCATTGCTCCTCGTCGTCGAAGCTGCGTGGCGTCGCCGTCGAGCGCGATCGCGGTCGCCTTGCGAACACCGTCGAGGACAGGCACGCCCGACGGCAGAACGTCGCAAGTCCACCGTCGGCGTAGTCGACGAGCGCGCAACCGGGCGATCACCGTCGATCCGCCCGCGGCGGCGCTCACCATCGCGGCACTCAAGCCGAGGCCGAGCAGCTTCGACGGTGTGTCCGGGAACTCGTAGGCATCGGAACCACCCGACGAGAGGTTCGCCGCCGTGAGCCGCGTCAGATCGGCCGCCAGCGCCGTCGCCCGGTCGACCGCAACCTCGCCGGCATGGGTGACGAGGACGAGCACGAACACGTCGCCGCGCCGGAACGCTGTCCCGACCTGGTCGGCGGCGTCACCTCTGCCGATGTACGAAACGACGTCGGACACGTCGTCCAGTGCGTCGGTCGACACGACGTCGGCAGTGGTGGGGTGTGCAACCTCGCCAAGCGATGCGGCGGCGAAGATATCGTATGGGTATCTCGTCACACTCACTGCGCCGAGGAGCTCGCCGGCATCATCGCTCCAGACTCGCACCGCAGTGGTCGAGTGTTCGTTGAGGAAGTCGATGACCTCGCTCTGCACGCCGTCGGTGCCCTTCAAGTCGTCGCTGCCGGCGACCGTTGCTGAGGTCGTCAGGCCGTACCCAGCCGGTGCTTCAGCAGGAAGTATCGCGACGACCTCCTGATCGGCCACGGTCAGTTCGCCGCCAGCCGTCTCGTCGGGTGACGGCGGTCCCCCGGCTGCGGCGATCTGTAGGTCGGCAAGCTCACGGACGAACGAGAGCGGGTCGACGTTGCTCGCACCGTCGGTCGTGAGCGTGAAGATGAAGAGGTGATCGCGAGCCGCGAAGATCAGCGAGGCGAAGCCGACACCGAGCTCGAAACCGGCGGGGACAAACCAAGCGGCGAGATCGAGGGACGGCTCGTCGACGACCTCGAAGTCTGCGTTGTCGGCGGAGAACAGTTGGAACATCTGGCGCACACCCGGCGGGTCGGTCACGACGAATCCGTCGAGGACGAGTCGGGCACCGTCGCTCTCGAACGTCCGGGTGAGCGACTCGAGCGGACCGGGTTTCTCGTCGACGAGTGTGAAGCCGGACCCGACGTCGGACAACAGCAGATCGCCGACCGCCGGGGCAACGGCCAGAATGGCCGGGGAAGGGAGGATCACACTGCCGAAGAGGACCGCGCCGCACAGTTTGGCGGCCGAACGCGCACCACGCACAGCCCGAACCCTACGCCCTCATTCGAACCGCGAGTCGAACTCGGGTCTTCGCAAGGTGAAGACTGTGTGTTTGGAAGCCCTCATCGTGATCGAGACCATCACCGCTCACGAGGACAGAAGGAGGTAGGTCATGGCCACCGATCGGATCGCCGTTGCTCAACGCGGGATCGTGCTTGCCGACGCTGTACGCGCGCGTTCGGCACCGCGGAAGCGGGCCGCGGCCGGAGGTCGCACGACGCGAAAGCCGGCGAAGGCGAGCAGCACGCTGACGGGGCCGTTCCTCTCGCCCGGATCCCTGACGAAGGGGGAACGACTGCGGTTGATCGACGGGATCGAAACGGTGATCGATGGCGTGTACACGCACCTCCCGCTGAAGCGTGCCCGCTACGGCACTGACCCGGTTCAACGACTGCGCATCTTGCGATCGCAGGTCGACCAGCTCACCGACGACGCCTTCCATCTCGAGCTCGCCGATCTTGTCACGCGTTTGCGTGATGCGCACACGCGGTATGCGGGCCCTGTCGCCCTAGCGGACAAGGTGGCCGCGCTGCCGTTCCTGGTCGAGATGATCGGTACCGCGAGCGCACCGACGTACGTGGTGACCAAGGTTGGCCACGGGCTGGAGACCACGTTTCGTCCCGGAGTCGTCCTCGAGTATTGGAACGGTGTGCCGATCGACCGTGCCGTGCAGCGCTACAGCGAATCCGAGGTCGGTGGTCGACCGGACAGCCAGCGCGCGTGGGCCACGCAGAGCCTGACACTGCGCTCGTTGCAGTACAGCCCGCCGCCCGACGAGCAGTGGGTGATCGTCGGCTATCGCTCCACCACCAGCACCGGCGCGCTCACGGGGCCGGCGCGCGAAGTCAAGATCACGTGGCAGGTCATCGACCCCTCGGAAATCGCCCCACTCTTGGACGGCGGGCCGACCGGGCGCGTGCCGGTGCGGCTACGCCGGACGAGGGCGATCGATCCAGCGGCCGCGGCGATCCGACAAGCGAAGATGCTGCTGTTCGCACCTGGCGCATTGACGGGCAAACAGGCAACGACACCAACGCACGCGCCGGCGACGACACGACGCCCTCCGAAAGCCGATGTGATCGCGACCAGCCTGACCAAGACCCTCAAGGCGATGTCGATCAGCGCTCCGGGTGGCGCGTACGGGTACCTGCGCATCTATGGATTCGACACACTGCCCGGACCCTTTGTCACCGAACTGATCCGCCTCATTCCGTTGCTCCCCGATCGCGGGCTGATCGTCGATCTGCGCGGCAATCCCGGTGGCTACATCTGGGCGGCCGAGCTCGCCCTGCAGCTGTTCACGCCAAAGCCCATCCAGCCGACCCGGTTCTCCGTGCTCGCCACCCCCTTCACACGCGATATGGCCGGGTTGCCCTCGCTCCGCGACGACCTGCTTCCCTGGAAGGCGTCGCTCGACGCAGCGGTTCGCAATGGCGAGCTGTACTCGCAGCCGATCCCGATCACCGATGTCGATGCATGCAACTCGATCGGTCAGCAATACGGCGGGCCGGTAGTGCTGGTGAGCGACTCGACGACGTACTCCGCCGGCGATCTGTTCTCCGCCGGCTTCGTCGACAACGGAATCGGTCCGTTCGTGTGTGTGGGCGAAGCGACGGGCGCTGGCGGCGCGAACGTGTGGGACTATGCCGAGCTTCGGACAGCGCTCGCAGGATCACCGATCCAACTCCCCGCACTTCCCGACGGCATCGGCCTCTCGCTGTCATACCGCCGGGCAACACGGTCAGGGCCGAGCGAAGGTCTCCCGATCGAGGACATCGGCATCTCCGGTGAGTCGTACGCGCTGACCCGCGATGATCTGCTCGCCGGCAATCGCGATCTCATCGCTCACTGCATCACGCTGCTCGGCCAGGTGCCGACAACCAAGATGTCGGTCGCACTTGATGGGCCGGCACGCAGGGTCACGGTCACGACCAGTGGGTTGAATCGCGTTGACGCGTTGTTCGACGGACACCCAGGCACGTCGACGACCGTCACGGGGACCGCGACGAAGACCATTGCCTACCCGGCCGGCACGAAGACTGTCGACTTGTCGGGATGGAGCGGTGGCCAGGTTCAACAACGACGGCGACTCAGCACAAACTGAGGTCGGCAGCTATCTGGAGTTGGTCCACGGCGTTTGATGACTGGCGCCCCGATGCGGGGCCGGAGTCGTCAAACGCTGCGTCGACTAGTGTCCACGTGGTTTTGGATCAAACGCGAGCGGAATTGCACCGGCATTCATCTCATATCAACTCGGGTTCGCGTTGATCGTGTACGGCTTCGGGGCCGTTACGCCTGCAGCTCCGGCGGAAGGACTAGCGATCACCATCCGCGAGCTTCGCCACCGGGGACGATCGAAGCGCCAGGCTCACCTCACCTTTGGGTTTTCGGAGTGGTTCGCCCAACGGACCTTCTATGCCGTTGCAGCGATCGACCTGATCCTCGTGATCGCGCTCGGTCATCTCACGTTCGACGAGTCGTGGCCGTTCATGATCGCTGCGTTCGTGGTCCTCCTAGCGTTGACCGGCACCGCAATGCTGGCGCGCCGACCGAGGAGTGCGGAGCGAGTCGCAGCGCTGCTCAACGCGATCCGGATACGCCGACCGCAACCAACAGCCGCGCTCGATCGCCGCGAGGCCGCTCAGGCGTGGCACCCCGAGGCAATGTCCGTGGTCGGCTCACCGAGGAACCGTGTCCAACTGGCGCTTGTGTCGGCGCTCGCCGTCGTGGCAGATGCCGCAGCCCTCTGGGCGACTTGCCACGCGGCCGGATTCCACATCCATCCCGAGCTCGCCGTTCTCGCCGCCACCGTGGGCACGATGGCGAGCTGGGTGCCGCTGCTGCCAAGTCGGCTCGGCCTCGTCGAGGCGGCGATCCCGGCGATCGTCGCCCTCCGCTCTCACCGAGACACCCTGCCCAGCATCGCCGCGGAGGAAACTGCCTGACCCGGCTGGGATTCCCGTGTCAGCGCTTTCGCAACCGGCTCAACCACGAACGCTGCGGTTCACCTGGCACGGCCGATGGCCTCTGGCCGGAGCGGCATTGACAACGCTCCGATGGGGGCACCTTGCCCAGCACCTGCTCGACATGAGCGCCACATCCTGCCCAACTCGGCCGCTTGCACACCCTGCACGTCACACGTCTACACATACCCCAGAGGGTATCAATCGAATGTTGTATACCCACCTGGGTATCCGCTAGTATACCCCCCTAGGTATATAGACGACGAAGGGTCACGCACATGGACATCCCCGAGCAAACGGTCGCAGACCTGACGCGACGCCTTCGTCGGATCGAAGGTCAGATTCGCGGGGTACAGCAGATGCTGGCCGAAGACCGCGACTGCCGTGACGTCGTGACGCAGATTTCGGCGGCGCGAAAGGCGCTTGACCAGGCTGGCTTTCTCCTCGTTGCCAACGGTCTGACCTGGTGCATCGCCCACCCCGAGGAGTCCGATACCGAGGGCAATTCACTCGCCGACGTCCAGCGCATGTTCATGAAGCTCGCCTGAGCACCACCACCACCAGTACTACCACCACCTCTGGAGTCATCACCATGTCCTCGATCACCCTCGATACCCCGCCCGTGGATCAGTCGACTCCACCCGACCACTGGTTTGCCCGGCTCGGCCGCTTCTCAGCCCGTCGACGTAAACCCGTGATGTTGCTGTGGCTCACTGCGGCCTTGGCCGCAGCGCCGCTGGCGATTTCGGTGAACGGCGCGCTCTCCGGTGCCGGCTGGGAAGCGCAGGGCTCGATCGCCCAGCGGGTGCGCGACGAACTGCGCACAGAGTTTCCCCAAGTCGGTGCTGAAGCGGCCGTGGTGGTCATCCACCAGGACACGCCCATCGCTACCGATCCGGCGGCGGTCGAGGCCATCGTGCAGGGACTCGCCGGCGCCGAAGGCGTGCAGGCAGTGGCCGACCCTCTCGCCATGCCTGCAGACTCCGGCCTGATCTCACAGGATGGCCTCACTGCGCTTGTCCCGGTCGAGCTGGCGGCCACAAGCGATGCCCAACGACCCGAGTCAGCAGGGCTCGTCATCGACCATGTCGCGATCGTGGCGCTGCCCGCCGGAGCCCGCGCCGAAGTGACGGGCGAGTGGCCAGTGTGGAGCGACTTCAACGCCTCCAACGAGGAGGCCCTCCACAAGGCCGAGCTGCTCTCCGGTCTGCCGACGCTGATCCTCCTTTTCATCGCCTTCGGCTCGGCGATGGCGGCCGGACTCCCGCTGATTCTGGCAGTCTCCGGCATCGCTGTCGGTTTCGCCGGGCTCCACCTGGCAACCTCGTTCACGCCACTGTCGGTGTGGTCGATGAACTTCTCGATGATGATCGGCCTCGCCGTGGGCATCGACTATGCGCTGTTCATCGTTTCCCGCTACCGCGAAGAGCGGGAGGATGGCAAGGATGCTTCCGAAGCAATGGCCTCGACACTCGACACTGCGGGCAAGGCTGTCTTCCTCTCGGCCCTCACCGTTGTGCTGGCGTTGGCCGCTGTGTTCCTGGTCCCCGTGATGGTCTTCCGCTCGATGGCACTCGGCATGATCTTCTCTGTCGTGGCCGTGGCCGTCGCTTCGCTCACGTTGCTGCCCGCCGCTCTCGTCTCGCTCGGTGACCGAGTTCTCGTCGCCCGCCCCGAGGATGACACCGACCGGGCTGCCGAAGGTCGCTGGACGCGCTGGACAGCCAGGGCAATGAAACGGCCCGGAATCACCCTCGCCACGGGCCTCGGCGTGCTGCTGCTCCTCGCTGCACCTGCGCTCGGGATGCGTCTCGGGATGCCTGGAGCACGCGTCGTCGACGAGGGCAGATCCAGCCGCGACGGGTACGAGATGCTGGTTTCCGCCTTCGGCCCCGGAGCTGCCGCGCCACTGTTCGTCACCGTCGACGCCGGGCAAGCCGAGCAAGTCGTCACCGCCGCACAGGCCGACAACGGTGTGGTCGACGTTCGCATCGTCGCCGAACCGTCTGCCACGACCGGGCGCACCGTGGTGCGGATCATCCCCTCAACCGCAGTCGATGACGCGGCGACCTCCGATCTCATCGGCCGTCTGCGTGGCTCGATTGGCGAGGCTGCGCCGAGCGCCTCTGTTGGCGGACCCGCCGCACAGAACTATGACCTCACCGATGTCCTCACCAGCAACGCGCCGATCGCAATTGCTGTGATCACCATCGTCGCCTTCATGCTGCTCCTGATCGTGTTCCGCAGTCTTGCCCTGGCGATCTCGTCCATCTTGTTGAACTTCCTCAGTGTCGGCGCGGCATTCGGGTTCGCAACGCTCGTGTTCCAACACGGATTCGGCGCCGGCCTGATCGGCATCCACCCACAAGGCTTCGTCGATGCATGGGCACCGCTGTTCTTCTTCGCCCTGCTGTTCGGATTGTCGATGGACTACCAATTGTTCCTGCTCGCTGCAATCCGGGAACGCTTCGAAGCGACAGGCGACACGCAGCTGGCGATCCGCGATGGCATCGCCCGCACGGGACGTCCCATCACCAACGCCGCTCTCATCATGATCGTGGTGTTCATCGCCTTCGGGGTAACCGGACCGATCCCACCCACCGAACTCGGTATCACCCTCGCGCTGGCCGTCCTCCTCGATGCCACCGTCGTGCGCATGATGCTCGTGCCCTCACTGATGAAGCTGCTCGGCGAGGGTAACTGGTGGATCCCCGCCTGGCTCGACAAACACCTACCAAGAGTCCACTTCTCCCACTGAACGCCGTCTCAGACACTCGTGCGCCGGCGCATCTACGATCGCCACATCGTTCACCAACGGCCTGGCGATTCAAGGGTCGATGTCACGAGGTGGGTGAGTCGCTCGGCGACAGAGGGCGGTACGACCGAGTCGGTGTCTCGTAAGGCGCCGACGGCGTCGTGGACTCCGACGAGTGCCGCGTAGAGCGGTGGGCAGGTGGGGCAGCGTCCGAGGTGGGCCTCGACCGTTCTAGCGATATCGGCGTCGAGTGTGCCGTCGAGGTAGTCGGACACGTGTTGGCGGGCATCCCAGCACCGCATGGGCACTCCTTTGAGGGCATGGCGGCGTTCAGCACCAGAAGCGAGTGCTGACACGAGCGCCATGCGTCCTCGGCGTAGTCGCTGCTTTGCAGCTGGCAGTCCGATCTCGTCGAGATCCGCAATCGCTTGCACTGTCCAGCCCTCGATGTCGTGGAGCAGCATCGTGCTCCGGTAGATGAACGGCAAACGAGACAGGGCGTCTTCGAGTTCGTCGCGGGTGGCGGCCCGATCGACGACGATGGCAGGGTCGACGGTGTACTCGTCGTCGTGCCATGACGCTTCGATGTCGTCGACGATGACTTCTCGCTCGGAGCGTCGGGCGCGGTCAGTGGCCAAGTTGCGGAGGATCCGTTTCAGCCAGGCGCCGAGTGGGGCGTCGTTGCGGTACTGGTGGGAGCGCTCGATGGCTCGCATCAGCGTGTCTTGAGTGAGATCGGCGGCGAGGTGCTCATCACGCACGAGCGCTCGGGCGAACCGGTAGAGCTCGGGAATCTCGGCGACGAGATCGTCGGGTGTCATCGCGACCATCTCCACATGGTGACAGCTGCCCACTGGACCGTATGGCGGGGGACCAGCCTCATCGTGACGCCACGGTCTCCTTGGCTGCGTGGCCGCGAGTGGAAAGGTGGGCAACGGCGTACAGCGGGCACCAGCCCACCAGACCGGTTGCGAGCGGCACGAACCCGAGCACCTTGAGCACGTTCCCCAGTGTGCCTGTGACGACTTCGCCCCAGCCCAGGGCCAGCAGCACGATGCCGACGACGATCCTAATGACCCGATCGGTAGTCCCTTCGTTCATGAATGACATGAGGTTCTCCTTGTCTTCGCTGCTGTCGTCGACGGTGACGAACAGACATCAACGAGACGAACGAGTCGTCAAAAGGGATACTTCGTTGGGGGAAGGCCGCATGGATCGACACTCCCCTTCGGCCCCATAAGGACCTTTGGCGGTAGTGGTCTGCTTCCACGAGGTACACCCTGGTGGGCATCAGGAGGAACAATGACGCAGGATCATCAACCAATCCATAGGGTCCGACAGGTAGCAGTGGCGGCGATCGCCATCCTGAGCATCGCCGCCTGCTCCTCCGACAAGAACGAGAGCGGCAGTGGCTCGCCGAGCGATCCAACCACAGCGTCATCGCTCGAGACCACGTCGTCGCCGGCTGTTCAACTCGTCGACGTCGCCAAGGGCGCTGCGCTCGCCGCGGACCCGGCGGTCGTGGTCGTCGATGTGCGCACACCTGCCGAATACGCCGAGGGCCACATCGCCCGGGCCGAGCTTGTCGACTTCAACGCCTCGGACTTCCGCGATCAGATCGCCAAGCTCGATCGATCGGCCACCTACTTCGTCTACTGCCACACGGGGAACCGCAGCGCCCAAGCGACGGCGATCATGGCAGAGCTCGGATTCGTCAACGTCAACGAACTCGACGGAGGAATAGCCGCGTGGCAGGGCGCCGGTGGACCAGTCGTCACGTAGGTTCCCGTACCGGTCGGTGCTGGCCGTTTGCGCTCACCCTGACGACGAGTCGTTCGGGCTCGGCGCAGTGTTGTCGACATTCGCTGGACTCGGCATCGAGTTGCGCGCCCTGTGCTTCACCCACGGGGAAGCCTCGACACTCGGCGCTGGGGGCGTCGAACTGACAGTTCAACGAGCCGCCGAACTTGCCGCCGCGGCTGCAGTCCTCGGCATCACCTCGGTCCGGCTGCTGTCTTACCCAGACGGTGCGTTGTCGGAAGCGACCTTCGAGGAACTCTGCCGCGAGGTGGAGACGTCGGCTGAGCTAGATCCGATCGATTGCCTCTTGGTGTTCGACGAGGGTGGCATCTCGGGGCACCCAGATCACCAGCGCGCCACTGAAGCCGCTCTGGCAACCGGCAACCGTCTCGGTGTGCCGGTCCTCGCGTGGACGTTGCCGATCTCGGTCGCCGCGGCGCTCAATGATGAGTTCGGTACCTGCTTCGTGGGACGTGAACCGTCCGAGATCGATCTCGAACTCGAGGTCGACCGCGGGCTCCAGGAGGAGGCGATCTCCTGCCACGCCAGCCAGTCCACCGACAACCCCGTGCTTCGTCGCCGACTCACGCTCCAAGGAACCGCCGAGTCATTGCGCTGGCTCAGCCGTCGTCACGCCGAGTAGGAATTCACTCCGTCGGCACAGCCGCAAGCGCAGCAGCGAGCTGATCGGCGGCGTCGTTGGAAAGTTGCCGGAAGGCATCGCCGGTCATCAACTCCCGCGGGTCGACAGCGCTGATCCTCGTGGCACCACCAATGTCGGCCAGCACGACGTTGCAGGGCAGCAGCAGACTGACGGACTCGTCGAGTTCCAGGGCTCGGTGCGCGAACGTCGGGTTGCAGGCGCCGAGAATCTTCAGCGGTGCGCGCTCGACGCCGAGCTTGGCTTTCAGAGTGGCGGCAACATCGATCTCCGTGAGCACTCCGAAACCTTGAATTGCCAGGGCTTCACGCACAGCGGCTTCTGCCTCGACCATGGGCAGTTTGGTGGTCGTCTCGATGGCGCGCATGTCAGCTCTTCCCCGCCACCGCGAAGCGGGTCAGACCCAATTCAGTCTCGATGGCATGGCGGGGGCGAGCACCCACCGCCTGCTTGGTGAGCTTGCCGCCCTCGAACAGCCCGATCAGCGGGATGCTCCGGATGCCATATCGGCTGGCCACGGCCTGGTTGGCGTCGACGTCGACCTTGACGACCTTGATCGCCGTCCCGTACTGGTCGGCCAGCGCCTCGACCTCGGGTCCCACGGCGCGGCACGGGCCGCACCACTCCGCCCAGAAATCCACCACTACTGGCACGGTCGCATCGAGAACCTCGCGCTGGAAGCTCGCATCGTCGTCTGCCTTGATCACCGTTGTCATTTTCTGGTCCTCTCGCTTGGGGGCCACTTCGGCCACCAGCGAGTACAACCTATACCCCTATGGGTATATTCCCAAACCTCCATTCTCCGCCGACGTTCTACGATGCACCCATGGTCACTACTTCGATCGACCGAGCTCGGACAGCACCGGGATGATCTTGTCGCCGCGCTACGACGGGCCCGCGATTCTCTCTGCCGACGGGCACTCGAACGACCAGCTCCAGCCGCTCACCCGCCAACGCCGACGGATGGCAGCGATGCTCGCCGAACTGACAGACGAGCAGTGGATGGCCGCGAGCCGATGCGACGGATGGACGGCGCGCGACGTCGTCGCCCACCTCGTTGGTGTCAACACGTTCTGGCACAGCTCCGTCGTCGCCGGTCTCGCTGGTACGCCAACGCGCGTACTCGCGGGCTTCGACCCGGCGGCGACTCCGCCGGTGATGGTGAACTGGATGAGCGCGCTCACACCGCAAGAGGTCCTCGACCAGTTCGCCTCCACGAGTGAGGCGCTCCTCGGCGCGGTCGCCGAATTGACCGACGAAGGATGGTCGGCAGTCGCCGAGTCACCTCCCGGGCACGTGACCATCCGCCTCCTCGCACAACATGCGCTGTGGGACAGTTGGGTTCACGAGCGAGACGTCGCCATCCCACTGGGCATAGCTACAGCGCTGGAGCCGGACGAGTTGACGTCATGCTTGCGTTATGCGGCGGCGGTCGGCCCGGCGCTCGGCATCGGATTGGGACAGGGATGCGCGGGTACCTTCGCTGTCGAGGCGACGGATCCGGATATCCGTTTCGTGCTCGACGTCGGCGACTCGATATCGGTGCGCGAGGAAGTCGCTGCGGCAACCGCCCCGTGCTTGCGCGGCGACGCCGTGACTCTGATCGAAGCGCTCAGTCTCCGCGCTCCCCTGCCGCCGTCGACTCCGATCGAGTGGTCGCAACTCCTCAGCGGTCTGGCGACGGCGTTCGACGCAGTGTGATCCGCGCCCTTCGGCTGGCTCAGCGCCTCACTCTGGGATCCCACGTAGGAGTGCAGATGGTGTAGCGCTTGTCGATATCGAAGCGACGAATCGTCGCGACCATCTCGAAGGTGCAGAACATGATGCCGACCGCGATGAGGAGGTCGTGGTTGGCCTTGCGCCACGTTTCGTCGGCGACAGCCTGGTCCATCATCTGCCACCAGTCGGCTTCGGTGAGCCATAGGAAACTGCCGTCGGGAAGCTGGTACCCCACCCCTGTCGTGGGACTCGGCATCGATGGTCGCAGCTTGTTGACGAACTCGCACTTCTCGACCGCCTCCCAGTCGCCGGTGTGGACGAACCTGGTGATCGTGTCGACGATCTCGATGCACCGGATCTCGCCCGGCAGTTGCCACCTGTCGACAAGCTTGTGCAGGGCCGCGCCGTTGCCCTCATCGAGGATGGTCAGCAGTCGGCGACACGCAGTCGGGTCGGAGAGGCCGGCCAGTGCGACACTCCATGCCTTCATCCGGCCTGCGACAAGATCGACATCTTCATCGGTGATCACGATGAGCTCCTTTCGTTGCGTCTTCGATGGGTTCTCAAGACACACGTACAGAGTTCCCGGCTCGGATCCAGATACAAGGCAAGGCGATCGCCCCGACTGCACTGCTCGTGTCGGGGCGCCAGAGCGCGTCTGCCATATACCCCCTAGGGTACTATTGGGCTCAGCCCGCAGGTACATCGACCGAAGGAAGCTGACGATGGACATCTCCGAGGAAACAGTCGCCGATCTGACCCGACGCCTTCGCCGCGTCGAAGGGCAGATTCGGGGAGTGCAACAGATGCTGGCCGACGGGCGCGACTGCCGCGACATCGTGACGCAGGTGTCGGCGGCGAGCAAGGCCCTCGACCAGGCCGGCTTCCTGCTGGTCGCCAGCGGACTGAGGTGGTGTATCGCCAATCCCGAGGAGTCCGCTGCCGAGGGCTATGCACTGGACGACGTGCAACGGATGTTCATGAAGCTGGCCTGACGCCAGTCGTGCGCTGGTCATGGTGCGCCTATCGAGGACCAATGGCCCTGCCAGGCATACCGGGCGGGGTATATCGTCCAAGCAAACGCGCGAAAGGAACCCACATGAGCGGCAACGACTGCGGCAAGGCAGTGCTCGAAGAACTGCGGCCCCTGCATCGGGAGCTCCGCCACGCAATCCCCGACGTCTACAAGGGTTTCGCCGAGTTTCACCATGCCGCATTCGCGGCCGGCGAACTCGACGCAAAGAGCAAGGAGCTCATCGCCCTCGCCATCGGCGTCATCCAGCGCTGCGACGGCTGCATCGCCTCCCACGCCGAGGGTGCCGCCCGCGCCGGCGCGACCCGGCAGGAAGCGGCCGAGGCGATCGGCGTGGCCATGCTGATGAACGGCGGGCCAGCGACCATCTATGGGCCCCGCGCCTACGCAGCGTTCTGTGAGTTCGCTCTCACACCGGTCAGCTGAGTTCCGTGCCGATGACTCGGCTACGGATGGTGTGAGGCTGGTGCCGGGCGGCCGAACAGGAATCCCTGTGCGTACTTGCAGCCCATTGCCCTCAGCGCGGCGGCCTGTTCGAGAGTTTCGACTCCTTCGGCCACCACGCCGATGCCCAGCTCGTCAGCGAGGGAGATGATCGATTGGGCGATGGCTGTGTCGCGAGTTCGAAGGCCGAGGCCTGTCACGAAGAGGCGATCGATCTTGAGTGCGTTGACGGGAAACTGGCGCAGATAGGTCAAGCTTGCCCATCCCGTGCCGAAGTCGTCGATCGACATCGAAACGCCGAGGTCCCGGATTCTGTGGAGGCTACGAGTCGCCTTGTCGAGGTCCTGCACCAATGTCGTCTCCGTGATCTCTAGCCAGAGCTTGTCAGCGGGAAGCCCGGTTGCAGCGAGGGTCTGGGCGAGCAGGTCTGGCAGCCGCTCGTCGAGAAGTTGCACGCACGAGAGGTTGACGGCGAGGTGAAGCTCCTGGCCAGCATCGCGCCATCTCTGGACTTGGGTGCAGGCGGTTTGCAGCACGCTCTGACCAAGTTCGATGATCTGTCCCGAACGTTCTGCCGCGTCAATGAATTCGAGCGGGGCGAGCAATCCGCGTTGCGGGTGCTGCCAGCGGGCCAGCGCCTCCACACCGATGACGACGTTGTCGACGAGTCGAACCACCGGTTGGTAGTGAACGACGAATTCACTGTTCTCCGTTCCGTGTCGTATCTGCACAGCGAGTCCGCTATCCAGCGGTGGGCTCACACTCGTGCGGATGTTGCCGGTGACGGGACGATTCACCATCACCGCACCTATCGGCTGGCCGCTGTCGTCGTGCACCAGGGTTGTCGATCCGAGCAACGCAATCGTGCTGCCGTCACGGCGCCGAACGGACAGCTCCCCGTGCCAGCGACCCTCGGTCTGCAGCGCCCGATCGGCGTGCAGGCGGTCCCGCTCGGATCCGACCCACGAGTTGACCTCGTTGAGCGGTCGGCCGATGACCTCGGCGCCCGTCCAGCCATAGAGCTCCTCGGCAGCGACGTTGAAGCTTTGGATGCGAAAGTCGTGGAGATCCGTGACGATCACGGCGTCCGCAACCTCCGTTCGCAGGCCGAGAGCATGGTGGCGAACGCTGTCCAAGGCTGACACCTCCCACATCGTGATCTGGCTGGCGGATTCTCCGTGCCATGAGACGGGGGTCGATGTCCATTCCACAGGGCGCTCGACACCGTCGAGCCGGCGAAGCACGATCACCTCCGGGCGCGCCCACACCCCCAATTTCGCACTCTCATGGCGAGCGGACGCTGCCGCAAGTGACTGAGGCGCGACGAAGTCGAGCAGATCCCGCCCGATTGCGTCGTCCGGTGCCGTCGCACCCACCAAGGCAAGGGCCTCATCGCTCGCGAACACGATGGTCGCCCCAACGATCACGATCCTCGAATCCGGCGAGAGCTGCACGATACGGGACGGAGCGAACGCACTGGTGGCCGTCGCAGCCGCAACAGGGCCGAGCGGCGCGACGTCGTCATGGCGGCGCAGGCGTCGGGCCTTGTCGACATACATCGCCGCATCCGCTGCCTGCAACAGCGAGTCCACCGTCGAGCCGCTGCTGCTCGACGCGACACCGACCGACACGCCGGTCGACACCTCGGTGGCACCGATCTGGAACGGCTCGGACATCACGATTCGCAGCCGCTCGGCGAGCGCCGATGCCTGCCCGCTGGCGAGTTCTGGGCAGACCAGCACGAACTCATCCCCGCCCATTCGGCAGAGTCGATCGCTCTCTCGTACAGCCCGGCTCGTGCGGGAGGCGACCTTTGCCAGCAGTTCGTCTCCGACGTGATGTCCGTACCGGTCGTTGACTCGTTTGAAGTCGTTGATATCGATGTACAGCACCGAGACCGGACGGCCTTCGACCTCAACGAGCGCAAGCTGTTCCTCGATGGTTCGAATCGCCACCCGCCGGTTGGGAAGACCGGTCAACAGGTCCGTCTCGGCGAAGGTAAGCAGTCGATCGGTCATCAGCTTGTGCGCGGTCATGTCGACATGGAAGAGAACAGCACCGGCGCCCGCGTCGACGGGGGCGGATGACGCGCTGAGGAGGAACCATCTGTCCTCGATCGGCGACGGGCATGGATACTCGAACTCGAGATGCTCCCGATCGCCACTGAGGATCTCTCGCAGGGCCGCAGCGACCGTTGCAGCTCCGTCCACTCCGGCGTCCGCCGCCACATCACACGTCGACAGGTAGTTGACCCCTCGGCCAGTCCCGGTGTTCGACCCACCGTTCAAGTGGGCGAACAGTCGCCATGCCTCGTTCGTGTCGAGAATCGTGCCGTCTGCACCGATCACCGCCGCACAGGCGCCTAGCCGGTCGAACGCATAGGAACGTAAGGCCACATCCAGATCGACTCGAGGTCCGGCGACCCTCACCCTCATAGGTAACCCATGGCAATCCTTGTCAGCGGGCTCGTCTCGCCGAGGTCTAGAGCATCACGCTTTCTCCGCCTGATCTCAGGCGGCAGCCCACTTGGTTGAGTACCCGGACGACGAGCCAACCAAACCTCTTCCGCATTGGCTCGCCGAGCGGGGACCAGAAGATCCGCTGAATTCACCAGCGTGCGACAGATTGGAAACAATTTCGAAACAACTCCACGCGAGTCTGTCGGCCTCAACCTCGATGAACGGAGCCGTGAATGGATTCTGGAAGCCTGACGTGGGTCCTTGTGTCAGCGGCGCTCGTGCTCTTCATGACACCGGGTCTGGCGTTCTTCTACGGAGGCATGGACCGCAGCCGCAACGTGCTGAACATGCTGATGATGAACTTCTACTGCATTCTGATCGTGCCCGTCCTGTGGATGGTCGTCGGCTATTCGCTCGCGCAAGGCGGCACAGGCGACTTCATCGGCAACTTCGATTTTGTCTTCTTGAAAGACATCGGCATTCTCGAGGACAACGGCGGCCAGATCGCCACGGTCGCCTTCCTCGGCATGTTCGCCTGCATCACGCCTGCGTTGATCTCGGGCGCGGTCGCAGACCGAATGAAGTTCTCGGCGTGGGCGTTGTTCGTGCCGGCGTGGCTGCTGTTGGTCTTCGTCCCCGTGTTCAAGTGGATCTATGGCGGCTGGCTGGGCGATCGCGGTTCGCTGGACTTTGCAGGCGGCACGGCCATTCACGTCAACGCCGGCATCGCCGCACTGGCCGCGGTGCTGATCCTCGGCAAGCGCAGGGGATGGCCCACAGAAGGGCACCCTCCGCATTCGATGCCACTCGTGATGATCGGCACCGGCATCTTGTGGTTCGGTTGGTTCGGGTTCAATGCCGGTTCGGCGCTGGGCGCCACAGGCCAAGCTGCGCAGGCGTTCATGAACACTTTTCTGGCAGCGGCGGCCGCCGGGCTGACCTGGCTGATCATCGAACGCTTCCGAGATGGGCACGCCACCAACCTCGGCGCGGCATCAGGCATCGTGGCCGGTCTCGTGGCGATCACCCCGGCCGCGGGCTTCGTGTCGGGCGCCGCACCTCTCGCAATCGGCGCCGTTGCCGGCGGAGCGTGCTGCTACGCCGTGAAGCTCAAGAACAAGGCCGGCTACGACGACGCCTTGGATGTCGTGGGTGTTCACTTCGTCGGTGGACTCGTCGGCTCGCTGACGGTCGGGTTTTTCTCCAATCCGGAGTTCTTCGGCGGCGAATTCAAGGCTGGACTCTTCCACGACGGAGGCCTCGGGCTACTCGGCGAACAGGCGCTGGCCAACATTGCCGCGATCATCTGGTCGTTCGGTGTCACGCTCGGCATCATGATCGTGTTGAAGAAGACCATCGGAGTTCGCGTCAGCGACGAAACCGAGTCCCAAGGCCTCGACTTCGCCGAGCACGCCGAAACCGCTTACCACTGACCACTCGTACGAAAGCAGCCTCACATGAAACTGATCACAGCGATCGTCAAGCCCTTCAAGCTCGACGACGTGAAAACGGCTCTCGCCTCGTCGGGGATTCTGGGAATGACCGTGTCGGAAGTTCGTGGGTTCGGCCGGCAACGTGGCCACACCGAGTCGTACCGAGGCACCGAGTACCAGTTGGATTTCGTGCCGAAAGCGAAGATCGAGGTGATCGTCGAGGACGCACGGGCAGACGCAGCGCTCGAGACCATCCTCGCGGCCGCGAACACCGGCAAGATCGGCGACGGCAAGGTGTGGATCACCCACGTCGAGGAGATCGTTCGAATCAGAACCGGCGAGCGCGGAGCCGACGCGATCTGACACCTCCACCTCGTCGGTTGCACAGGTCGGCCCAAGGCTCTATGGTGACGAACGTCTCGTAGGGGGAAGTCGGTGCGATGCCGACGCTGACCCGCAACCGTGAACCCGCAAGGGTGAGCCGGAACACCCGACGTGGCCCATATCCCAATTGCCGTCGAGGTTGCGGTTCGCGGGTGTGCGCTTCGGCTCCGGCTCGCGTCCATCTGTTCGTCGTAGCCCTGTTCATGCGAGGAACACGAACATGCGCATCACCCGCCATCTGGCCACCGTTGCACTAGCAGCGGTCGCCGCCACCTCCGTTATCGGATTCGTAGGACAGTCGCGCGTCGTCGCTGCTGTCCCATCCGCTGAGCCGGCGCTGCTGTGGTTGGAAGGAGAGTTGCACGACAACGGCGGCGTTCTCCCGAGTCCATTCGGAGGATCCGATTGGGGCCTCACCATCGACACGATTCTTGCCCTCAACTCCGGCGGCCGCGCAGCCGAACCGGCTGCGACCACTGCCACCGCTGAGCTTGCTGCAAGTATCAACGACTACATCACCGGGCGAACCTTTGGCGACCCCGGCGGTCACTATGCCGGATCGATCGGTAAGTCGATGCTGGCCGCGATGAGGCAGGGCGCCGATCCGACCAACTTTGGTGGGGTCGATCTGGAGGCCCTCTCGCGCGCGGCCATACAGCCGAGCGGGACGCACGAGGGCCGATTCTCGGACGCTGGTTCAATGTTCGGCGACAACAGCAACGGTTTCGGGCAGGCGTTGAACATCCTCTCCTTGTCGCAGACCGCCGCAGGTGTGCCAGTGCCCGCAGTCGACTTCCTGCTCGCTCAACAGTGCCCAGCTGGTGGATTCCGCCTCTTCTACGACCCGCCATTCGTGGTGCCACCGGCGACTCCGGCACCGGCCACGCGCGGCTGCATCGACGACGCCGACGCGGATACCGATGCGACGTCCTACGCGCTGAGCGCTCTGCTGACACTCGAGGGTGATCCGACGAGGACGGCTGCTATCGCGTCGGCGGCATCCTGGCTGCTCGAACAGCAAGACCCGATCACCGGTGGGTTCCACGGCACTGGACCAACCGCTGCCGCCAACAGCAACACGACCGGGCTTGCTGCCCAAGCTCTGACCGCCGCAGGATTCGTCGACGCGGCCGCCCTTGCCCGCGACTACGTCGGCAGCCTTCAACTCGACGCGGCTCAGACCGTGGGTACGCCGGCTGCAGGCGAGGAGGGCGCGATTGCGCTGAACCCCGGCACGTTCGACGACGGTCTCGTCGACGGTATTGGTCCGCTGGCGCGTGACCAGTGGCGGCGAGCCACTGCGCAAGCCGTGCTGGCTTTGATCGCCCTGCCCCGTGCCGACCCGCTGCCTCTGGACTCGGCTCGGCTGCTCGACACGCGTCCGGGTGAGTCGACGATCGACGGCCAGCAGGTGGGTGGCGGCCTGACACCGGCGGGTTCCACGTTGGTCTTGCAAGTCGCAGGCCGCGGCGGCGTGCCCGCCGACGCATCAGCTGTGGTGTTGAATCTCACTGCCGAAGGTGGCCAAGGCCCGGGGTTCGTCACGGTCTACCCCTGTGATGCTGCTCAGCCCCTGACCTCGAGCCTCAACTTCGTCACCGGCACCGCGGTCGCCAATGCCGTCATTTCCGGGCTGTCGGCGGCGGGCACGGTCTGTCTGTACGTCGGCACCAACGCGGTCAACCTCGTTGCCGATGTCTCTGGCTACTTCCCGGCATCCTCCGGCTATCACCCGTTGACGCCGGCTCGCCTGCTCGACAGCCGACCGGGCGAATCGACGATCGACGGCACCCAGGTGGGCGCCGGGCTGACGCCGGCGGGTTCGACGCTGGTGTTGTCAATCGCGGGACGGGGCGGCGTGCCCGCCGATGTTGACGCGGTCGTGCTCAACGTGACTGCCGACGGAGGCCAAGGTCCGGGATTCGTCACGGTGTACGCGTGCGACAAAACGCAATCTCTCGCCTCGAATCTCAACTTCACCGCCTCGACCCCCACGGCGAACACGGTCGTCACCGAACTCTCGGCCACGGGCACGGTGTGCCTGTACGTCGCCACCAACGCGGTCAACCTGATCGCCGATGTCAACGGGTACTTTCCGACCGGGTCGGGGTACAACGCGCTGACTCCCGCTCGATTATTGGACACCCGTCCCGGCGAGTCGACCATCGACGGCGCGCAGTTGGGTGCCGGGCTGACGGCGGCGGGCACCACATTGGTACTGCCGGTGGCAGGCCGCGCTGGAGTGCCGGCGGACGCTGTCTCGGTGGTCTTGAACGTCACCGCCGATGGCGCGTTGGGCACCGGTTTTGTCGTGGTCCACGCATGCGATGCACCGCGGCCGCTTGCGTCGAACCTCAACTTCGTCGCCAACACAGCAACGCCGAACGCAGTCATCACCAAGGTGTCGGCCGACGGAACCGTGTGTCTGTATGTAGCCACGAACCCGGTCAACCTCATCGCCGATGTCAGCGGCTACTTCGGGTGATTCGTCGGCTCGCCGCTGTACTGGCGCTCTGCGCAATCGGCAGCGTGCTGCCCGGTGCGCGTTCGCCAGTACACGCGGCGAGTTGGTACGAGGGGGCTTGCACCGACAACGTCGGTGTCACGGTGGTCATCGATTTCCAGGAGCTCGGCGGCGGGGTGAACGTGCGCTGCGCGCCTGGACCAGCGGCGACCGGTCTCGCTGCGCTCGACAACTCAGGCATCTCGTGGGAAGGCACTCAACGGTTTCCCGGGGTGGTGTGTCGCATCGCCGGGCAGCCGGGCCCCGATGTCGAGCCGTGCGGCAACACGCCGCCGGGGAATGCCTATTGGTCGTACTGGATCGCCCCACGCGGTGGTCCGTGGTGCTACAGCACCACCGGTGCCGGCAACCGAACACCACCCCCCGGCTCGATCGAGGGTTGGTCGTTCGCACTCACTCAGAACGCCGTCGATGTTCCGCCACCGGGGTACGACCTGCCCGCCCCGATACCCGGCGAGCCGCCGAATCCGTTGAAGCGCTCCGACTGCGCAACATCATCGGCTTCCACACCAACGGCGACGACGGCAGCACCGACAGCGCCAACACCCACGCCGACCAATGCCATCGCCCAGCCCGCCAATCCCGCGACACCCACCGACGCACCACAACCGGCGGCTGAAGCTCCGCAAGTGCCAGTTGGAGCGGCTGTCGGGTCTCCAACCTCGACGGCAGCGGCTGCTCTATCGACCGTCACGACCTCCACCAACACTCCGTCGTCGACCTCGACAACCGAGCCATCCAATGACGCCACGCCGTCCAGCGTTACCGACGACCCGAGGTCGACCGATTCAGTGTCATCCACGCCGACCGTCGACTCGGCTGTCGCATTCGGTGCGGTCGATCTCGGCAATGATGGTCGGGGCGACGGCGGATTCGGATCGGCGACGGCGATCGGGATCGCGGTTGCAGCGTCATTGGGAGGCGCCGGAGCGTGGGCTGCCAGGCGACGGCG
>JANOJI010000301.1:0-4902 GCA_031408175.1 Ilumatobacteraceae bacterium | reverse complement strand
CTGGCGGAATTGCGGTCGCGCATCATCCGCATCCTGCTGGCAATCGTCATCGGCATCGTCGTCGTGCTGGCGGCCTACGGGCCGGTATTGCGGTTCCTCACCAAGCCGTACGTCAAGCTGTGCGCTCGCAAAGGCCCCGAGTTCTGCGTCGCCAACTTGCAGTACCTCAGCCCGCTCGAGGGCTTCACGACGCGACTGTCGATCTCCACCTACGGCGGAATCATCATCGCCCTGCCCGTCATCATGTGGCAGATCTGGAGGTTCATCGTTCCGGCGCTTCATGCCAAAGAGAAGCAGTACGCGATTCCGTTCGTGTTCAGTTCGGTCGCACTGTTTCTTCTCGGCGGTGCAGTGGCCTACTGGACGCTCGAAAAGGCCATCGAGTTCTTGATCGCTTGGGCCGGTCCCGACGTCGAAGCCAACTTCCAGATCAGCAAGTACATCAGCCTGGTGGGATTGATGGTTGCGGCCTTCGGAATCGCCTTCGAATTCCCGGTGCTGTTGGTGTTCCTGCAGTTGGCCGGGGTACTGACACCGCAGACACTATTGAGGGGTTGGCGGTACGCCATCATGGCGATCTTCGTGATCGCTGCAGTCATCACACCCAGCGGCGACCCGTACTCGATGCTCGCGCTGGCACTGCCGATGACGTTGTTCTACCTGATCTCGATCGTCATCGGACTGTTCTTCCAAAGACGAAAGCGCGCCGCGGAAGCGGCCGCCGACTGACACGATTGGGTCGTGAACGCGCGTCGGGCCGAGTTGATCGCCCACTACGGCTTTCCATTGGACGACTTCCAACTGCGCGCTCTCGATGTGCTCGATGGAGGCCAGTCAGTGCTGGTTGCTGCGCCGACCGGCAGCGGCAAGACGGTCGTTGCCGAGTACGCCATCGATGTTGCGATCGCGGACGGCCATCGAGCCTTCTACACGGCGCCGATCAAGGCCCTGTCGAACCAGAAGTACCACGATCTGGTAGCCAGGCTAGGTCCGCAGAATGTGGGTCTGCTCACGGGTGACAACGCGATCAACGGTGATGCGCCGGTCGTGGTGATGACCACCGAGGTACTGCGCAACATGATCTACGCGCGCAGCGCGGCGCTCGACCATCTCGCCGTCGTGGTGCTCGACGAAGTGCACTTTCTGCAAGACACGTATCGCGGGCCGGTGTGGGAGGAAGTCATCATCCATCTGCCGAGCCGAGTGCGATTGGTGTGCCTCTCGGCGACCGTCAGCAACGCCGCCGAACTGGCGGAGTGGATCTCCACCGTGCGCGGACCCACCACGGCGATCGTCGAGGACCGCCGTCCGGTGAAGCTCGACAACCTGTACCTGATCGGCGACAAGACACACGAGCGCATGCATCTACTGCCGACCTTGGTGAACGGCCGCATGAACACCGACGCGGCGCGACTCGACGAGGAGGCGGCGCGCAGTGCCAAGGGCAGCCGTCCCCGTCGTGGCGCTGCCCAGGCGCGTCGACGCTTGTTCACCCCATCGCGTCTGGAAGTCGTCGACCTCCTGGAGCAGCACCGGATGTTGCCGGCGATTCACTTCATCTTCAGCCGCAACCAGTGCGATGAGGCCGCCAAGGCGGTGATGGCCGCCGGCACCAGGCTCACCAGCGGGGCTGAACGCGATCGCATCAGGGAGATCGTCGATGCTCGATTGGGCGCCATCGACCCCGCCGATCTGGCCGTACTTGGCTACAGCACGTTCCTCGGCCAACTCGAGGCTGGCGTGGCCGCGCATCACGCGGGCATGGTGCCTCCGTTCAAGGAGGTCGTCGAGTCCTGCTTCGTGGAGGGTCTGGTCAAGGTGGTCTTCGCAACCGAGACGCTGGCCGTCGGCATCAACATGCCGGCCAAGACCGTGGTGATCGAGAAGCTGACGAAGTTCACCGGCGATCACCACGCGTTCCTGACGCCGGGGGAGTACACCCAACTCACCGGGCGAGCCGGACGACGCGGTATGGACGACCTCGGCTTCGCCGTGGTGCTGTGGAGCCCGTTCGTGCCATTCGATCAGGTCGCCGCCCTCGCCAGCAGCCGCACCTTTCATCTCAACTCGGCGTTCAGGCCGACGTACAACATGGCCGCCAACCTGGTGCGTTCATACACCAGCGAGCGCGCCCACCATCTGCTCAACCTGTCGTTTGCCCAGTATCAGGCCGATGGCGATGTCGTGCGCATCGAGGCCCGGCTCGATCGACGACAGATCCACCTGGCCGATCTGCTCGAGCGGGCGCGCAGCCCGTTCGGCGATATCGACGAGTACCGCAAGCAGATGAAAGGGCCTCCCCAGCCACTCCCGATAGGCGGTGCGGTCGGTCGCGACGATCTCGTGACGTTGGCGCTGATGAAGCTTCGCCCCGGTGACGTGATCTACGCCGAGAAGGCCCGCTACGCCGGCCGAGTTGCCGTGTTGTCGAGTGCGCACCGCAAGGGCGGCATGCGCGTGACGGGGCTGACATCGCGCCGAGATCTGGTGATGCTGACCGCGCTCGATTTCGATGAACCGCCGCGGGCCCTCGGCAAGATCCAGCTGCCTACCGACTATGCCCCCAACCGTCACGACTTCCAAAAGGAGGTCGTCCATCGCCTGGAACTGGCGACCCTCTCCTCACACTCCAAGCGGGCGCGTCGCGCCGTCGAGGTCGCCAATGGCGACGGGGCGCATCCGGTGGAAGACGATCCCGATCTCGACGACCGGCTGAAAGCCGCTGCGCAGGCCGAGCGTGTGGCCCGCGAGGTCGAGGAGTTGCGTACGCGGGTGCGTACTCGCAGCCAGTCCGTAGCCCGCGATTTCGACCGCGTGCTGCGAGTCCTCGAGAACTGGGGGTACGTCGACGGATGGACGTTGACCGATGGCGGCAAGATCCTGGCCCGTACCTTCCACGAATGTGATCTGCTGATCGTCGAGTGTGTTCGGCAAGGTCTACTCGACGACCTCGAGCCAGCGGCCTTGGCCGGCCTGGTCTCGGTGTTCGTATACGAGCACCGCAGCCCCGAGCCAACCCCGACCGCGTGGTTTCCGTCACCGACGGTACGCAAGCGCTGGCAGCGGATCGCCGAAATCAGCTACGAACTCGAAGAGATCGAGGAGGAGGCCGGGCTGTCGGTTCATCGACCACCGGACCCGACATTCGTCGCAGTCGCCTTCGCCTGGGCAGCAGGCGAGGGTTTCGCCGAAGTCGTCGAGGCCGAGGAACTCTCCGGTGGCGACTTCGTGCGCACGATGAAACAACTGATCGATGTATTGCGCCAGTTGGCTCTGGTGGCTCCCGTGCGCGAGACGCGCCGCAGCGCCGAGCAAGCCGCCGACCAACTGTTCCGTGGAGTCGTCGCGGCATCGAGCGCAGTGGAAACCGTCGAGCCGAGCGATGACGATCCGAAGGGGTGAGCCGTGGGGCGAAGCGGCGGTGTGCCCCACCGATCTCAGGGTCGTCGCGACTGACCGCGATCTTCGCGAGTGGGTCGTGTGGCACCGAGCGCGCGGTCAGTCGATTCGTGATGTCGGAGTCTCTGGCGGCGATCTGGCACGTACATGTGGCGGCGCGACCGGCGATAACCCCTCGTCCGCAAAGGTCACGCTCGATGCCATGCGGGTGACCATCGACGATGCCGGACCGACGTGGGGCGTGGCCCACGTCGTCGCCCGCCGCGGATGGCTCGGTGATGAGGTGGTGATGGTGATGAACTCTCAGTTCTTTGGCTCGTACGACGTGGCGCCACGAGGGCATCCGAACGACGGAAAGGTCGATGTGATGCGCGTTGACTCGGCGATGGGATGGCGCGAGCGGCTGCACGCGCGGCAACGGGCGCGCACAGGTACCCATGTACCGCACCCGCTCCTGTCGACGCAGTCGGGTGCCGACGTCGATCTGCTCTTCGATCGGCCAATGGTCGTATGGATCGACGGGGTTCGCTGCGGTACTGCGCGCCGCGTGCGGGTCAACGTCGAGCCCGACGCATTCACGGCCTACGTCTGACGTTTGTGCCTCGTCGGGCGTGCCCCGGTATGGTCGAAAGCCATGCAGTCATGGATCCTCGACGAATCACCCGGCGCCTACCGATGGGGGTCGATCGACCTGCCGGAGTTGGCGGCCGACGACGTGGCCATTCGTGTTGTTGCCAGTGCGTTGAACCACATGGATCTATGGGTCACCCGGGGCGCGCCGAAACCGCCGTTGCCGCACGTACCCGGCTGCGATGTGGCCGGAGTCGTCACCGCGATCGGCTCTGCTGTCACCACCATTGCTGTAGGCGACGAAGTGGTCGTCAACCCCGGCGTGTCCTCGGTGGCTGACATCGAAGCGTGGGGCAACGACAGCCCGATGGGGCCCAGCTTCATGATCTATGGCGAGCATTGCTGGGGAGGGCATGCCGAGACCGCAATCGCCCCCGAGCGAAACGTGCGCAAACGCCCGGCGACGCGCACGTGGGCGGAGTGCGCAGCGTTCCCGCTGGCGTACCTCACGGCCTATCGCATGCTGCGCCGCGCCCGGCTGCAGTCCGGTGACACGCTGTTGGTCGTCGGCATCGGCT
Organism: Ilumatobacteraceae bacterium; assembly: GCA_031408175.1. Classification (GTDB taxonomy): domain Bacteria; phylum Actinomycetota; class Acidimicrobiia; order Acidimicrobiales; family Ilumatobacteraceae; genus JAENVT01. Next base: position 355 of record JANOJI010000301.1, on the reverse strand, counting down.
CCGGTGTCTCGTGTGCAGCGTTGGCGCTGGGAACCATGATGGGGGCCACGGTCGAGGTCACCAGTCGCAGCGAGCAGAAGCAGGCACAGGCACTCGAGATGGGCGCTGCGGCTGCGCACGACAGCGCTGCGCCGAAGTGGTCGGTTCAAGCCGATGTCGTCGTCGAGAGCGTCGGCCCGGCGACGTGGGAGCAATCGGTGCGGGCACTCAAGCCGGGAGGTCGAATGGTCGTGTGCGGCAGCACGTCGGGCCCGAAGGTCGAACTGACCCTGCCACGGTTGTTCTTCAAGCAATTCGAGATCATCGGCTCGACGATGGGCAGCTACCAGGAGTTCGACGCGGTGTTGGAGCTGGT